>JANLUE010001250.1:0-10070 GCA_031363325.1 Gemmataceae bacterium | reverse complement strand
GTCACCTACGCCGTGATTCGCACGGCCGCCTGGGCGACCGGTTGGATCGATGCCAATCACGCGGACTCGCTTCGCCTCGTCGATCTCGCCTTCTTGATTGTCCCGCTTCTGCTGATCGGCTCGACCCTCGCGTCGTTGAATCGGCGGACGCTGGGCAAAGCGGCGCATGTCTTCAGCGTGTGCGTTCTGTATTCGGGGCTACTGCTCGCGCTGTCGTATCGATCGTCGCGCTTCGTGCTGATCTTCGCGACCGCTTCGTCTCTGTTCCATGCGATCGAATACATGGCGGTCGTCACGCATTATGCCTGGCGACGCCGGGCGATTGGAAGCAACGGGCGATTTCGAACCATGGCCAACAACTGGCTGCTCGTCCTCGGAACCTTCGCAGTCGTTTTCGGCGCGATCGGCGTGACCCTTGAGCGACCGGAGTCCGGCCTGCGCGAACTGTGGCTCGGGCTCAACCTCTGGGCGGCCCTCGTTCATTACGCGTTCGATGGCTTGATCTGGAAGCTCCGTCGGCCCGAGACCGCCCGGGTCCTGGGGGTCGAATCATGACCGCTCGGGCATGGTTCTTCGCCGTCGTCGCGGTCGCGGGCCCGGCGCTGGGGCTGCACTTCGCTTCGGGCGATCGCCCGTTCGTCGGGCCGCGCCTGCTCGTCGTTCAATTCGTCGCGGCCTTGCCGCTGGCGTTCCTCCTGGCCGCCACGCTGAATCGGCTGCCCTGGGCCCAGCGTGAAGTTGGCCAATTGACCCCGCGCCTCTTTCTCGCGGCCTCGACGACCGGGCTCGGCGTGTGGTTCGCGCCCATGATGGCTCGATTGCTCGGCGAGACCGGGTTCGTCGCGCACGCCGTGGCCCGCTCGATGCTCGCGACTGCGCTGGTCGGCCCTTGGCTCTTCGCCGGGCAGATTCCGGGCGACATGAACTTTCGCCCGACCGGTCGGCACTTCGCGATTGGCCTGCTCATCGCCCTCCTGCCGCCAACTGTTTATGCCGATCGATTGCGTGACGTGCGGGTGCAGTCGTTCGAGGGTTATGCGTCCACCGGGCGGCTCGTCCGAGCCCGCGGCCTGCTCGACGGGCTAACCGATCTCGGAGTGGATCGCGTTCACTCGAAGCCACTCGCGGCCTGGCGAAAGGAACTGGATCGCGACATCGCCGCACTCGCCGACGCGGTCCGCCGACCGCCTTCGATCGACGGCCACGTCGCTCACGGCTTCGCCCTGATTCAGCTCGATCGTTTGAACGATGCGGAGCGAATCCTTCGACCGCTCGCGGAGTCGAATGCGGACGCCGCGTTGATCCTCGTCGCCCTGTTCCGCGACGAAGCACGCTGGCCCGACGCCGTCGCGATGAGCGAACAGTCCGTTGAATTGCTTGGGCTGGACGCGCCCGAGGCGACACGCGCCCTCGCCCACGAGGGCTGGTTCGAGGCCGCTCACGCCGCGGGCGACCGAGTGGCCGCCCATCGAGTTTTGACGGAGGCGATCGAGCGCTTGCCGAGTCGGGCCGGGCACTTTCACTGGTTGTTCGGTCGATACTACTTCGACGTCGGACAGCCCGCGCGAGCCCGCGAACATCTCGACGAAGCCACTCGACTCGATCCGTCTATCGCCAGCGAAGCGAACACACTTCGCAACGCCATTCGCCGTTCGACGCCGGCGTGCTTTGGGCCGTAGTTCTGGCCTTGGAGAATGGTCTAACGCTCGCCGATCGCCTTCACGTCCCGCGTGGCTGAGCCAACGTAGAGCGATCGCGGCCGAATCAAGCGGTTGTTCTCGGTCTGTTCGATGACGTGAGCGCTCCAGCCGGCCACGCGCGAGATGGCGAAGATCGGCGTGTAGATCGGGATCTCGAGGCCCAGCGCGTGGTACAGTCGGCCGGCCGGCCAATCGAGGTTGGGGTACATTTTTTTCTCGGCGGCCATGATCCGTTCGATCGTATCGGCGGTCTCTTCCCACTCGAGCGTGCCCGCCTTCTCGGCGGCCGTCCGGGCGAAGGTCTTCAGGATCGCGGCCCGTACATCGCCCGCCTTGTAGACGCGATGGCCGAACCCCATGATTCGTTCCTTGCGAGCCAACGCGTCCTTGATCCACGCTTCGGCCGTGCCCGGCCCGCCGGCTGCCCGGACCACGTCCATGACTTTCTCGTTCGCCCCGCCGTGCAGTGCGCCCTTGAGCGCGCCAATCGCGCCGCACACGGCCGAGTGCAAATCGGATTGCGTCGAGACGATCGTCCGGGCCGCGAAGGTCGAGGCGTTGAACTCGTGTTCGGCGTAGAGGGTCAGCGAAACATCGAAGGCCCGGACTTCGTCGGCTTTCGCTTCGGTGCCGCGGAGCATGTACAGGAAGTTGGCCGCGTGCCCGAGGTCCGGCCGGGCCGGAATCGGCTGCAGGCCCTTGGTGAACCGGAAGTGATCCGCGACCGCGACCGGCAACTGGGCGAGCAGTCGTTCGGCCTTGCGGAGGTTCGCATCCTTCGAGTTGTCGGCCGTGTCTTGGTCGTAATGTGCGAGCGTGCTGACGGCCGTTCGTAAGGCGTCGAGCGGGGCCGTCCACTTCGGCAAGGCCTGGAGCAGGTCCTTGAGCGGGTTCGGCAAGCGCCGAGCGGTCGCGACCCGAGTCTGATACTGTTCGAGTTGCTTGGCCGTTGGGAGATCGCCGTAGAGGAGCAGGTACGCGACCTCGTCGAAGGCGCAGCGTTCGGCGAGTTGCCCGACGGGGTAGCCGCGATATTGCAGGCCCCCCTCGATCGTGGAGATGGCCGTCTCGCCGGCGATCACGCCTTCCAGCCCAGGCGAATACGCGGGGTTCGCGGACATGACGTAACTCCTCCGGGCGCGAGCAATGTTTTACGATGGGGAGCGGTCAAGGGGAATGACGAATGTGCCGCCGCGGAGAGGTTCGATATGAAGCGACGAATGCCGAGGACGGAAATTGACCCTGCACACCCTTGCGAGTGCCAAACCCCGATTTGAATGAAACCGACCGTTCGACCCGAACCGCTCGAGCGTCACGGCTTGAGTTTGCGAATGCGCTCCGGCTTCAGGCCCGTGATCTGCGTGATTTCCTTGATCGGACGTCCATTCGCGATCATTCGCTTGGCAACGACCAGCAAGGTTTCATCTCGACCTTTGTCTAGCCCTTCCTCATCGTCTTCTTGATAAAGTCGCGTTTTCTTGACATCCGTAAGATTCAGCATTTTTTCGATCTCCGTCGCATCCCGAATTCGCTCCTGTCGTCATGGTTTGAGCTTGCGAATTTGCTCCGGCTTCGCGCCCGTGATTTCCTCGCTTTTTCAGTCCGCAACTGCTCAAGCGGTGATGATCCAATCGAACAAAGAGTCGAGCGAGAAGCTTCCAAAAAAGGTGAGAATCGAGTTGGTATCGGATGATCCGACCGCAATTCCCAACAAATGGTCAGGCGAACTCAACTGGGAAAAAGCTAAGGACGGTACTCTGCGCGCAATAATCCAGAATCCATTTCCACATAAGGAAGATAAGCGTGCTTCTGGCGTACCGATCGGCAAATTTCGCGCTCGCATTACACTTATGATTTCGGAAGATTTCGAAGCGACCTTCGTTGGTCTTCCGTTTGAAGTACGAGTACTTCGAAAATAGAGAATCGGCCGACGGGGGCGGAGGCGATCTCGTGGCCTTCCGATCGCCTCGTCACCAGGTCGATTCCCAAAGTGTAAATCATCGATCTACTCGTAATTTCCCGAAAGTTTTATCGATTTTCGCCCACACGGCAATTCCTCCAGCTTTCCTCCAGAGGTGGGGTGTGGGGTATCCGCTGGAGGAATCTCAAAGTTGCCGCGGCCCGCGCCGCTAACCAAATCCAGTCGCTTTCCTTACCCTCTTCTCCACACACAGTTCAATCCTCCGGAGACCTCTCCATGCCGACCAACGCGCCGTTGAATCGCAAACTTCGAATGGGCCTGATCGGCGGCGGGCAGGGGGCCTTCATTGGCCGCGTGCACGCCACGGCCGGCGTGCTCGACAACCGGGCCGCGCTGGTGGCCGGCGCGCTGTCTTCGGACCCGGCTCGGGCCAAGGCCAGCGCGCCGGACTACGACGTCCCGGCCGAGCGGGCCTATGGCTCGGTTCCCGAAATGGTCGCGGCCGAATCGAAGCGGAGCGACAAGGTCGATTTCGTCTCCGTCGCCACGCCGAACCACACGCACTTCGAAATCGCCAAGGCGTTCGCCGAGGCCGGCTTCAACGTCATCTGCGATAAGCCGATGACGTTCGATCTGGCCCAAGCCGAGGAACTCGTGAAGGTCGTCGAGAAGTCCGGCGTCGTGTTCGCGGTCTCGCATAACTACACGGGCTACCCGCTCGTTCGGCAGGCTCGCGAGATGGTCCTGAACGGCGAACTCGGCGAGATCAACGCCACGCGGTCGTGCTACATCCAGGGCTGGCTCCGCACGCGACTCGAGTCGAGCGATCAGAAGCAGGCCAAGTGGCGGACTGACCCGAAGATGTCCGGAGCGGCCGGCTGCTTCGGCGACATCGGGACGCACGCGTACAACCTGGGTCGCTACATCTCGGGGCTGTTGCCGAAGCAAATCTCGTGCAGCTTGAAGGTGTTTGAACCGGGCCGGGCGCTCGACGATTACGGCACGGCCATCGTCCGCTACGAGAATGGCGCACTCGGATCGGTCACCGCTTCGCAGATCAGTCATGGCCGCGAGAACGATCTGTTCATCGAAGTGGACGGCACCAAGGCCGCGCTCGAATGGCATCAGGAAGAGCCGAACAAGTTGATCGTTCGCAAGAACGGCGAACCGCACAAGATTTACACGCGGGCCGGCGGGCCGTACCTCGGCGGTGCCGCGGGAGCGAGTTCTCGCTTGCCAAGCGGGCACCCCGAGGCGTTCTTCGAAGCGTTCGCCAATGTTTACACGGCCGCGTACGACGCGATGGTCAAACGGGCGTCCGGCGAAAAAATCGAATCGGTGAACACCGTCTATCCGAACGTCTACGACGGCGTCGAGGGCATGTTGTTCATCACGCAGTGCGTCGAGAGCAGCAAGCAGGACTCGGGCTGGGTGCCGTTCCGACACCCGAAGAGCCGCAAGTAGCATTGACCTTGTCCCTCGGATCGGCGGCCGGTAGAGTCCGCCCGATGTCCGCCGATCCGTCCGCGCCGCGCTTCCGCCTCGGCCATCGACCCTGGCTCGATGGCCTGCGCGGGGCGGCCGTCCTGTTGGTGCTGCTCTTTCACTTGCGCCTGATTTCCGGCGGCTTTCTCGGCGTGGACGTGTTCTTCGTCCTCAGCGGGTTCCTGATCACGTGCCTGCTCGTCGAGGAATGGGAGCGCCGGGGGTCGATTCGACTCGGCCGGTTCTACCTTCGCCGAGCCCTTCGCCTGGCACCGGCCTTGATCGCGTTGCTGATCGCATGCGTGGTCTATGTCGCGGTCGTCCGACCGGAAACGCTCGGCACGTTCCAGTGGGAAGTGTTGATCGTCGCGTTGTACATCACGAACTGGCCGACGTGGCACGGCGTGAACGTGACGATCCTCGGGCACACTTGGTCGCTGGCGATCGAGGAACAGTTCTATTTGTTGTGGCCGATCATCTTGATCGGCCTGTTACGCCTTCGCCTGAAACGCCGAACGATTCTCGGGATCGTCGGCGCGGCGATTCTGACGACGGCCGTTCATCGCGCCGTGCTGCTCTCGACGAAACCACCCCCCGGCCCGGAACGCGAAGCGTTGTTAGCGCGACTCTACGTCGGGCTCGACACGCGGGCCGACGGCTTGCTGGTCGGGTGTTTCGTTGGGCTGCTCGCCGTCTGGGGGATGTTGCCGACGTCGCGGTCCGCGCGCGTCGCCAGTTCCATCGCGGTGCCGATCGGACTTCTTGGCTTCGGCGTCCTTTTGATGCGTTCGAGCCCGGACCATCAGAGCTTGTTGAACGGACTCTTCACCGTTGTCGCCTTGATCGTCGGTACGACGATCACCCGCGAATTGACGACCCCCTCGCTCGTCTTGAGTCGCGTCCTGTCAATCGCACCACTGACGGCGCTGGGACGCGTATCGTACGCGGTGTACCTGTGGCACATGCCGATCATCGCGGAACTTGGGCCGCAAACCGTCGGTTGGCGGGCACCGGGTCGGACGCTGTTGGCCATTGGCCTGACGATCGTGGCGGCGGTCGCCTCGTTCCATTTGGTCGAACGGCCATGCTTGAAGTTGAAGGAACGACTGGCGAAAGCGGAACGCCCATAACGATCGAACCACGTGCAAACCCCGATGACCAACGACCCGCCCAGTTCGCCAGGACCCTGGCTGTTCCGCCGCGTGCCCGCCCTCGACTCGCTGCGCGGCTATTCGCGTGCGAACTTGGCCAGCGATCTGTCGGCGGGCCTCACCGTGGCCACGGTCGCGGTCCCGCAAGCGATGGCCTATGCCACGCTCGCCGGCCTGCCGCCGCAATACGGCCTGTACACGGCGATCGTCATGACCGCGGTCGGGGCCTTGCTCGATTCCTCGCGACTGCTCATCAACGGGCCGACCAACGCCATCTCGATCGCCCTGCTCAGCGCCTTGGCCGTCGTCCCCGAGAGTGAACGCGTCTCGGCCGCGATCGCCCTGGCCTTCCTGGTCGGGTCGGTCCAGATCGGCATCGCGCTCCTGCGACTGGGCGATTTGACCCGATTCGTCTCGCACAGCGTGATCGTCGGGTTCACGCTCGGTGCTTCGATGTTGCTCGTCCTCGATCAGACGAAACACTTGCTCGGGCTCCAGTCGATGGGGACGGCCGCCGATCACTTTCTGATCCGGTTCTGGCGTTCGATCACCGAGGGTGGCCGCCCGCACGGCCCGACTGTCCTGGTTGGCGTCGCAACCATCCTCCTGGTCGTCGGGTTTCGCCGACTCAATCAGGTGTTGGTCGGCCGAGGTTTTCGCTTCCCGATCCCGCAGCACCTCGTCGCGGTTTCGCTTGTGGCGTTGCTCGCCTGGTCGCTGAAACTGCACGAGCGGGGGGTCCAAATTGTCGGCGCGATCCCGCCCGACCTGCCGGCGTTCGCCGTCCCGGACCTGAAGTCGGAAACCGTGCGCTTGATGGCCGGCAGTGCGTTCGCGATCGCTTTGCTCGGGCTCCTCGAAGCGGTGGCGATGGCCAAGGCCATAGCCGCCCGGGCGGGGCAAAATCTCGACGTGAACCAACACTGCCGGAGTGCGGGGGCCGCGAACCAGACCGGGAGTTTGTTCCAATGCTTCCCCGGCTCCGGTTCGCTCACGCGGTCGGCGGTCAATCAGCAGGCCGGTGCCGTTAGCCAGTGGTCGGGCGTATTCGCCGCGTTGGCCGTGGCCGCGACCGTCTTGCTGTTGGCCCCGCTCGCCGGTTACATCCCGCGCGCGTCGCTCGCCGGGCTGCTGATTCTGGCTGGCTACCGCATGATCGACGGGCCACAACTGCGGTTCCACCTTCGAGCCACGCGCTTCGACGCGGGTGTCGTTATCGCCACCGCGCTGGCGGCCATCTTGATCTCGATCGAATTCTGCATCCTGATCGGCGTGTTCCTGTCCTTCGCCTTGTTCGTCTCGAAGGCGGCCCACGTGCGCCTGAGCCAGAGCGGAGAAATGGGCCCGACCCGAACCTTCGAGTTGGATGGCGAGTTGTTCTTCGGGGCGGAGGCGGAATTGACGAAGCATTTCGCGACCATCGCGTCCGTCGCGACGGGCGATGTTCGAGAAGTCGTCCTCGACCTGACGCACGGTCGCAACCCGGATGCCGGGTTCTTTCGACTGCTCCTCAATTTGCACGAACAACTTAAGTCGCGTTCGGTGGCCCTGAATCTGATCGGGGCCCGCCCCGAAGTCGTGGCATCGCTCGACGCGACGCGCGTGGCGGAAGCAATCGGGCCGAACCGGATCCAGGCCGTCGAAACGGCCGCCAAACCCAGCGTTCAACTTCCCGACGGCGGCTGCGTCGTCGATCCCGATGCGTAGTAACCCCGGTTGTTCGAGTATTGGTAGGAACTTGGAGGCGGCGGGGGCGGGCTCGAAGTCGAAGACCCGCCGGACTGATTCGGATTGGCGGGTGTCGCGCCAACGGGGTCGCTGATCAACGTGCCCGAGAGCGTGTAGGCCGAGGCGACGAACGGGAGCAGCGAGCCGTTGCCGGTAATCTCGAGCGTGTAGCGCCCGGTCCCGAGCAGGATCACGCCATCGACGGTGTCGCCGCCGCGGGCCGTCATCTGGAACTTGATTCGATTCAACGAATCGCGAACGCGGACGGTGATTGATGGCCCGAGGATCAGCGTCTGGGCGGCCGCCAGGCGGAAGTACATCTGGGCGCTACCGGTCACGTCGAGTTGTCCCGTGGCCGTCGGGCTTAGGATCGTGAGCAAGCCGGAATCGAGCTTATTGACGGTCGACACTTCCGATCGGAAGTTCACTTTCAAGTCGTAAGTGCCGGCCGAGTTCGTGCGCGAATCGACGGCGATGTAGTAGTCCGCGTTCGGCGCGGCCTTGCTCACGACCACCGTATAGAGGCCATTGCCGTCGGCCGTTAGGCGGAACGCGACGGGCAGGCCCAGGATGTCGTAGACGCGGACGCGCGGGTCGATGTCGCCGAACGCCTTCACGGTCGCGGTCAGGACGTTCGCCTGGTTCAAGCCGGGGAATGGTGAACGCACCACGTACACGTCCGAGTCGCCCGATCGCAATTGCGCGAAAGTCCGGAAGGCGGTCGCGCCGTTCGAGCCGACGTTGTTGAGGCGCGTCGCCGAGAGGGTGGACTCGTTCGAGCTGGAATCGTCCGCGATCGTTTGACCCGCGACGAAGACGGTCGGGGCGGCCGATGCATCCGAGGTAATTCGCAGCAAATAGGCTCCCGCTGCGAACGACGTGTTGCCCGCATCCTCAACGAGCGCGTAGTAGGTCGCGCCGGTGCGAAGGCTCGCGAGCGCGAGCGATAGGTTTTGACCGGGACCGGAGGCCGTCGCCCGGGCCACGACGCGCGAGGACGAATCGTACACGGTCAGCTTGGCGGCCAACAGGCTCGTGCCGGCCACATCGAGCGCGACCGTCGCCATTCCCGTCGGGCCGACGAAGCGATACCAGTCCGCATCGGACGCGGAAGCGATATCGCCAATCGCAACCACATTGCGAGTGTTAGGCAGAACAGTCGCGGCTTGAATCGTGCCGTTGCCGCCGGCCTGTTCGAACGCCGAGGTCGGTCGAGCGCCGTACAGGCCACGAATTCGGCCGAAATCCTCGGCGTTGAGGCCGCTCCGAACGCCCTGGTAGAACTCGTACATCACCGATGTCGAGTCCGCACTATTGCCGACGCCCAATGCGTGGCCGCCTTCCTGAAGCAGCACGGTGTACAGATCGCGTTGTGCGAAGAACCCGACTCCGAAGTTGTAATTGCTGTTCAGAATGATGTCGCCGGTCCGCGTGCCGGCGAGATCGCCCGGTGCGGCCGTGATCGCGAGGACGTTTGAAGAGAGCGGAGCCGCGAATATGCGAATGTCGCCGAACCGTGAATCGGCCTGTTCCAGTCCCGGAACGCCGAGTGACGAACCATCGTCCGACACGACGCCGACGTTCAGATCGGCGTTGGAAGTCCATTGCTGGACGGCGCGAAGAATCTCGCCCTGCCAAACATTTTGGCTCAACCCCGATCGCGCCATCAGGGAATAAAGCTCGTTCGCCGAGCCATCGACATCGGCCCCGTCCGGAGCGAAGCTGAGGGTGAGCGAAGATCCGTTGGCCCACGGAATGCCGAAAAGTGCGGGCACATCGCGGGTTTCGAGGGCTTCGACGGCCAGGCGGGTCTTGGGCATGGATGGGCTCGCGGTCGGTGGGAGGGCCGTCTTACCTCGGCCCAACCGGGACAACTGCAATCCGGTGCTGCGTCCGCCAGGAATATCTCCCCCGCGCCCGATTCAGGCCGGGACAGAATTCGACTTAAACCCGAGTCACGCTGAGAGCTGGAGTTCCATACGGTACGCGAACGCGATGCGGATTCGTCGCAGCCCTTCAGGCTGCGGGAATGGGCGTGGACCCAAACCCAGGGCGGCGTTGGCTGCGCCATCTTGCCCTGGGCTG
>JANLUE010001245.1:0-1460 GCA_031363325.1 Gemmataceae bacterium | reverse complement strand
CAGCCCAGGGCAAGATGGCGCAGCCAACGCCGCCCTGGGTTTGGGTCCACGCCCATTCCTGCAGCCTGAAGGGCTGCGACGAATCCGCATCGCGTTCGCGTACCGTATGGAACTCCGGCTCTCGGCGTGACTCGGGTTCAGTTTGCCACGTCGATGCGGCCCAAGTCAATCAATCAGCCCGGGGCCGGGCCGACGGTGAAGCCTAGCGAAGCGACGCGTCGGGCGAAGTCGTCGCCAGCGGAGCGGGCGGGCAAGCCGTCCACGCCGGCCGCGAGGATCGCGGCGAGCCAGTAGCGTTGACGATCGCGAGGCGGCAGGTCGTCGGGGTTCAAGCCGAGCTCGCGGACGAGGTCTTTGTCCCAACGCATGACGCGGAGCAAGTCGGCGAGTTGACGCCAGGTCGTCCCGTGTGAGAGAACGGTTCCGTCGGCCCGCGCGATGCGCCGGCCGATGCAGACGTGGAGGAGTGCCGCGAAATGTCCGCGCGCAAGCTGGTTCTGGCGAACCGCCTCCAAGAATTCGCGGAGTCCTTCCATTCGGGCCTATCTACTGAGCGGGTCCGGCGGTTCCGCCGCTGGGGCATACCCCATCTTACCCATTTCGCCAAATCGGCACCCGAATGGCGGCTATGTGTTATCGACCAAATGGGTGGGCGGGCGGTAGGGGAAAGGCATCGCGTTGATGAGTCGGGCGGGTTGGATCTCGCCATCACATACCAACATGGGTCAGCCCGAACCGGCTTTAGTGACGGTCGACGATGCGCGGTTGGACGTCGAGTAGTTCGAGGGGAGGTTCGTCGATACTTGCCTGAAATCGCATGCGCCGAAGTAAAGACAGGTGGCTCCCGTCCACGACTTCGCCGGCTGGATTGTATACGAACCGGATCTTCTGACTGACGAAAGGTGAGCCAATCAATTTGGCGACCTCGTCGGGAAATATGAACAGTTCGGCGAGCCCGTAAGTCATGACAATTGCCAGGCCGTGACCGTATGATTTGCTTTCGTCTACAACTCTCCAACGCGTCACATATTCTTCCGCAATGATCCCGTCTTCAACTTGCTCGATCGACACGGGTTCGCCGAGCTTCGCTCGAACCTCGTCGCGCGTTTCGAGTCCCTCGACATCGCGGCCGATCTGCGCGACGAGCATCGAACAGCCGCCGTTCGCAAGAAGCAAGGCGATCAATGGCAACGCGCGCCAGTTCATGGATTTCCCGGATCGGCCGGCAGAGATGGACTTGACGCGCGATCCTGTCAACCCCAGCCGATCGTTGGATTGCCCATGTTCCCATCAACAATTGGGCACGCCGACGAATCTCGTCACGGACTTCGGCGAAAAGTCAACGGTGTTGGACTCCGGTCAGACGGACCAATCTTCGAGTACGAGGCCGGGGATTCGAGCGAAATCGAACGAGTTGGCGGTGACAACCGTCAGGCCATTCGCCAGCACCGCGGCGTGCG
>JANLUE010001228.1:0-2513 GCA_031363325.1 Gemmataceae bacterium | reverse complement strand
CCGGATTCCAGCGCTTGACCCGCCACAATTCTTCAAAAAAGATGCGAATCGCCGACGTGAGCCGAAATCGTGTGCTACCAGTGATCTGATTTCCGCGAGAGCCTTGATCGCAATGCGCCGGACCTGAGCGGGCGACCGGGCGCGTTACCCCCAATTCCACAACAGCGCAACCGATCGGAACGCGGGGCACGATAGAATCGCGTCGGCAATCGGCGTCATTCATCGCTCCCACTCGAACGTTCGATCGCGTCCGGATCGATCCCCAGGGATCGCAGTTTCTCCGTCAGAATCGCCGCCCGACGTTCGGCCGCCGCCCGGCCGCGCGCTTCCACGTTTTTCTCGCGTACTGCCTCGTTTTTCTCGCGTACCGCCTCGTCTTTCTCACGTTCCGCGAGTTCCGTTCGCTTCGCACGCTGACTCAGGTCGACCGCCTTCCAGAACGGCAGCCCGTCCGAGCCGTAGACCTCGAACCCCTCGTCCGCGATTACGAACGTGATCCCCAGTCGCGGGCTCACGAAACCGTTCACATCGTCCTGGGGGATCGGCTGCAATCGGCCATCTCGGCGAAAGTACACCTCCAGGGTGGTGCGATCGGGGTTCAGCACGTAGTACTCTTCGGCCCCGAAGCGATCGTAAAAGCGAAGCTTCTGCCGCATCTTGCCCGGCCGGTTGCCCGGCGACAACACTTCGATGACCACCTGGGGAAAAACGTTGTTTTCTTCCCAAACCTTGTAGGAACCGCGATGGCCCTTCACGACGCCGAAAGCCACGTACACGTCCGGGGCCTGCTTCAAGTGGTAACGACCCATCTTCGGATAAATGAGGTTGTCGCCCGCCACGAACACGTCCGGTCGGTTCGCGTACTGGCCCTCAAGCCCGGTGAGGAGCTTGACGATCCACTCGAGCTGTAGCGTGTTCTCGGCCAACGGCTTGCCATCGCTATCCGGGTACGCGAACGGACGGACAATCGGCGTCTTCATGAAACTCACCGGGTCAGCAGGCTCTCCGCCAATCAACCTCTCAAGTCAAACGCCGATCAAGGCCGCAAGGCCCAAGAGCACGGTCATTGTGACAAGTTCCGTCGGACGAAATCAGGCATCGGGATCGATGCCTGCCGCCCGGAGTTTCTCCGCCAGCGCGCTCGCTCGCCGTTCCGCGTCCGCCTTGTCGCGTTCCGCCAAGGTTCGCTGACGTTCCGCGTCCGCGATTCGACGGTCCGCCAGCGTTTCGCGCTCCTCGTCCGAAGGCAACATCACGCCGTCCAGCGTGAAGAAGCGAATCCACGTGGCGGGGGTGTGCTCGTAGGTCCCGTCCCACATCCCCAGGGCCAAGTCCATCTCGGGGACCACAAAATGACCGCGACTGTTCGGCTTCATCGGCACGAATTCGACGCCCTCCCGATGAAACACCTCAAGCGTTTTTCGCTTCGGATCGTGGATGGCATAGTAACCGGCACTGATGCCGCGTCGGTAGACCCAGTATCGGCCCGACACCGGCGTATCGTCGCGTTCCTCCGAACCATCCCCGGAAACGAATTCAATCACCAGCAATGGGGAGACGCGTTCGTTCCACATCACGTAGGAGCGCCGCCAATCGCCATCCAACAGGCCCGGCACGCCGGGAATGTAGCACCAGTCGGGGCACTTGCAGCCATCGAGCGGATCGGTGGTCAATTTCCAATAGATGCCGAGGTCACGCCCGAGGACATAATCTCTTTGCGGGTGACGGACGCTCAGAAATGACTTGACCGTCGCGGACAGGAGTTGGCCCTGAAGCGGTTGGTAGATGTTGTCCACGGGCTTGCCGTCCGTGTCAGGAAGTTCGAGATGGGTGGGTAGGCGAGTCGGCGTGGCGGAACCAATGGACGTCGGAGTCGTCCACGGTCCCGCTTCGCGTTCGCCTCGAACGATTGGTACCATTATTTGCTCTCCCATGACCTCGACTTCCGATTTCACCGGGTCAACAGGCCTTGCGACAATTCTACCGCCTTCACCAGGGCGGCCGCCAGTTGGCTTGCGTCCTTTCCGCCGGCGGTCGCCAGGTGGGGCGGGCCGCCGCCTTTCCCGCCAATCACCTCGGCCACGGGTTTGATCACATCGTTCGACTTGATGCCGCGTTTCACGAGGTCTTCCGACACGCCAACGGCCAGGCCCGCCGTTCCATCTTCGTTCTTCCAACCGAGCACGATCAGCGACGAGCCCGCTTTCTGGCGCAGACGATCGATCTGGGCTCGCATCGCGTCGACCGGGCCGCCGGGGACTTCGCCGACGATGAGTTTCGCCCCCTTCACGTCGGGCGCGTCGGCCAGGAGATTGTCGGCCGCCGAGTTCAAGTCGCCGGCCGAGCCCTTCTGAAGTTGCTTCTGGAGCTTCTTCAATTCGTCCTGAAGCGACTCGACGCGTTTCGGAAGCTCGGTGACGGCGCAGTTGAATCGCCCCGCGAGATCGTTCAACACGTTCGACATCTGCTGAACGTGTTCGACGGCCCGCATCCCGCTGATGCCGGTCACGCGG
>JANLUE010001202.1:0-1395 GCA_031363325.1 Gemmataceae bacterium | reverse complement strand
GCCTGGCCAACGACTTGGGGCAAGCAAATGGCAGTTTCAACCTGAGGGTCGATTACGCCGCCGGCTCGGTGGGTCAATGACTGGGAGACGCTCCCATTCGGATTGGCCTTCGCGCCGTTGGCTACCATAAGGTACGCTGGCGGAAGTGTCGGTCATCCTGAGGAGCGGGCATGGGCAAGTTGTTCGATCAGATCAAGGACGTTTTCCGAAACATCCTGGACATGCCGGCACTCATGGAAGTGCTGAAACAGCCGGAGATCACGACCGCCGCCTTCGTCGCCCTGGCCCTCGTGGTGTTCGCCGAGACGGGGCTCCTGGTCGGCTTCTTCTTGCCGGGCGATTCACTGCTCGTGACGGTTGGGATCGTGGCGCAAGGTGCCGACTGGCCGATCCACTGGTTGATCCTCACGCTGACTTGTGCGGCGATCGTCGGCAACAACGTTGGCTACTGGATCGGCGCGATCGGCGGGCCACGGTTGTTCAAGAAAGAGAAGTCGTTCTTCTTCCGCAAGGACCACTTGCTGCACGCGCAGGCCTTCTACGAAAAGCACGGCGGCAAGACGATCATCCTGGCCCAGTTCATGCCGATCATCCGGACGTTCGCCCCGGTCGTCGCGGGCATCGGGCGCATGAAGTATCAGCGCTTCGTGACCTTCAGCGTGATTGGGGCGTTGGCCTGGGTCCCGAGCATGTGCCTGTTGGGTTATGTGATCCCGACGGCCCTCGACCCGATTCTGCAGAAGGTGTTCGGCCCCGACTTCAAGACCGTCAAATACATCGAGGTCTTGATCATCGTGATCGTGTTGATTTCGATTTCGCCGGCCCTGTACGCCGGAACGCGCGCCTGGTTGGCCCGCAGGAAGGCCGCCCGCCTCGCGGTTGCCGAAGAGGTCAATTCGGCCGCATAGGCTCAGTCTCGGGGCCAATCGAGTTCCACCGCCGAATTCAGTTCTTCCGGAGTTTCTCGAGTTCCGCTTGCATTTCAGCGATGTCCTTGGACATCGTCGGGTCCGGGCTGAACTTTTGAAAGGCCAACAGGCGCTGCAGGCCCGCTTCGTAGGCCTTGATCGCGTCGGCCGGTTGCTTCAATTCCTGATAGACGCCTCCGAGTCGCTTGGTCGTGCGGAGGAGGATCGAATGGTTGCGGCGATTCCCCGGGTCGGCATCGACGAGCGGCAGGCGCATGTCGAAGGCCCGACGCACCATGTCGCGGGCCACTTCGAGTCGGCCGAGCAAGTGATTGATGCGATAGCTGTGGTCGTACGACGCACTGCATTCCGTGATGATCTGCACGTTGTCTGGATAGGCCACTTCGAGTTGCTTCGTGATCGCGAGTTCCTTGTCGAACGCGGCGAGGCCCCCGAGTTTGTCGCCCAGGGACTCGCGCAGGTCACC
>JANLUE010001130.1:0-3213 GCA_031363325.1 Gemmataceae bacterium | reverse complement strand
AGTCCGCGCCGATCAATTTGTCCATGTTCATGATCAAGCCGAATGCCTTCAAGAAGAAGTTGTTGGTTCCGGTCATCACCCAGTTCACCGTCGTGCCGGCCCCTTCCGGGACGAACGTGAACTCCGTGGTGTTCGTCGCCTTGAACGGCTTGAGGAATTCAAGTCGAATGCGGACCAGGTCACTCGGTCGGCTTTCGGTGATCGTCATCCCGCCCTTGCCAACCTTGCCGTTGCCTTGCCACGAATAGGCCGCCCCTTCGCCGGACGCGGGGCCGTCGAAATTGACCGTCATGTTCGGGTCGAGTTTGGCCCATGGCGACCAGCCGTCCCAGTTGTGGAAGTCGTTGACGAGCCCGAAGAGCTTCGCTTGAGGAGCGGCGATCGTCGCCGAGCGGGCGATGCGAAAATTGCTCGGCCGCAAGGCGACGACCACGAGGAACAACAGAATCAACCCGGCGATGCCGGCCAAAATGTAGGGGAGCATGGCGGAGTCCGGAAACGGTTGGGGAAGTCAGCCTATGGGCTTTGGGCCAACCGTGGGTGCGTCGATCCCGTTTGGCATCCGAAGCCGGTCGAACATCCGTGCCATCGCAACTGTTCGTCGCCGGCCGTCAACAAGCTTGATTCCCAAAGTTGATTCCCAATGTTCAGTTCGTCAAAGGTGTGTGGGGGGTACCGCTGGAGGAATCTCAGCAACGACAGTTGCTGACGTATCTAATTATTTCAAAACGACTTACGTCAACGTTCTGGCCAAAACGACCGCGTTTTCGTACTTTAACTTTGTTGAGGCGATCTCTCAAGTCAGTCGGCTTCCCGTCGGTCTGACATCCCGCGCCTTGGACTTGCCCGATCCGCCGTCGAGGTCCGCGATGCCGAACCGGCCTGTGCGCACGTTTACTGTTCTGCCGCGACTGCCCGACCGGCTCATGTCCTTGCACCGCCTCGCCTACAACCTCTGGTGGTGCTGGCACGCCGACGCGGTGGCCTTGTTCCGGCGGATCGACCCCGAACGCTTCGATGTCGTCGATCATAGTCCCATTCGATTGCTCACGTCCACGAGCCAACAACGCTTCGAGGAACTCGCTTTCGACGATGGCTTTCTCGCGCACCTCGACCGAGTCCGCGAGGCGTTCCATACGTATCTGCTCGCGCCGACCTGGTTCGCCGAGCAGTACCCGAAAGAGAAGAGCCTGCGGATCGCCTATTTCTCCGCGGAGTTCGGCATCCACGAATCGGTGCCGGTCTATTCGGGCGGCCTCGGCGTGCTCGCCGGCGATCACCTGAAGTCGGCCAGCGATCTGGGCATGCCGCTCGTCGGCGTCGGCCTGATGTACCGCGAAGGCTACTTCCGCCAATATCTGAACGTCGATGGCTGGCAACAGGAGCGCTACCCCGAAAACGATTTCTTCAACCTGCCGTTGATTTCGGAAACGGTCAACGATCGACCACTCGTGATTTCGGTCCAACTCCCCGGCCGCGAAGTGTTCGCGCGAGTCTGGCGGATTCAGGTTGGTCGAATCCCCCTCTACCTGCTCGATAGCAACATCCCACAGAACTCGCCGGCCGATCGCAACATCACCGCCCAACTCTACGGCGGCGATTCGACCACGCGAATTCAGCAAGAGATTCTGCTCGGCATCGGCGGGCTGCGAGCCCTGCGGGCGCTCGGCAAGGAACCGACCGTCTGCCACATGAACGAGGGGCACTCGGCGTTCGCCGCCCTCGAACGGGCTCGCATCCTGATCGAGGAAAAGAACTTCGACTTCGGGACGGCGATCGAGGCGGTCAAGGCGGGCACGGTGTTCACGACGCACACGCCGGTTCCGGCCGGCAACGACGCCTTCCCGCCTCCGATGATGGACGAATACTTCGGCGACTACGTGAAGTCGCTCAAGCTCGATCGCCATCAGTTCCTGGCCCTGGGCCGGGAGTTCGCCCACCACGATGGCGAAAGCTTCTCGATGACGGTGCTCGCGATCCGCACCTCGAACGTCTCGAACGGCGTGAGCAAGTTGCACGGCGTCGTGTCGCGGAAGATGTGGAAGAACATCTACCCCGGCCTGCCCGAAGCGGAAGTTCCGATCACGTCGATCACCAACGGCGTACACACGCAGACGTGGGTCGCACCCGAGATTGGGGCCCTGTACGATCGCTACCTGGGCCAGGCCTGGCAAGACAAGCCGACGGCCTTTGAGGTTTGGCACCGGGCCGAACACATTCCGGACGCCGAACTCTGGCGAACCCACGAACGCCGGCGCGAGCGCCTGGTCGCCTTGGCTCGCGAACGATTGAAGAAACAGAAAGAGCGAATCGGCGCCACACGGGCAGACATCGCCGCGGCCGAGGAAGTCCTCGACCCCGAGGCGCTGACCATCGGCTTCGCCCGACGGTTCGCGACTTACAAACGCGGTACGCTGGTGTTTCGCGATCTCGCCCGACTCGACAAAATTCTGAACGACAAGGAACGCCCGGTCCAATTGATCTTTTCCGGCAAGGCCCACCCGAAGGATCAGGGGGGCAAGGAACTGATCGCGCAAGTCGCACAGTACGCTCGCCGGCCCGAGTTCCGCCGTCGCATCGTGTTCCTCGAGGATTACGAGATGAACATCGCCCGGCACATGGTGCAGGGCGTCGACGTGTGGCTGAACAACCCGCGTCGGCCGCTCGAAGCGAGCGGTACGAGCGGCATGAAAGTTTGCGTCAACGGCGGCTTGAACCTGAGCATTCTCGATGGCTGGTGGGACGAAGGCTATCGGGCCGACAACGGCTGGCGGATCGGCTCCGGGGAAGAACTCGCGGACCAGGCCTACCAGGACGAAATCGAAAGTCATTCGTTGTACGACCTGATCGAGCGCGAGATCGTGCCCGAGTTCTACACGCGTGGCTCGGACGACCTGCCGCGTGGCTGGCTCCGCCGCATGAAGCGCTCGATCGCCACCAACGTGTCGGCGTTCAACTCGAACCGCCAGGTCCGCGAATACGCGCTGATTTCGTACTTGCCGTCGCACCATCGCGAGGCCCGGCTGACGGCGAACGACTTCGCCGAAGCCAAGGCGCTGGCGACTTGGCGGCGCAAGGTCATTGAGCAGTGGCCGCAGATTCGCATTGAGGAAGTGTCGGCCCCGCCGCCGGATGCCCTGTATGCCGGCGACCATCTGAACGTGCAAGCGCGAGTCCAACTGGCGGGCTTGGCCCCGACGGACGTGGAGGTGC
>JANLUE010001116.1:0-2913 GCA_031363325.1 Gemmataceae bacterium | reverse complement strand
TGGCCGGGCTCTTTCCGCAGGACGATAAGGTTTATTCTCCCGGCGGAATTGCCCGTGATGCGAGAACGCCCCTGATCGAACGACCAGGGGGCGAAAATATTTGTCGAACAGGTATAATGCAGGGGCGACGTGAAATGATTGCTGGGTAAGACATTACGGTTGTAAGGATGGTGAAGGTTGGGAGAATGAGGGGATCGGCGGTAGAAAATCGGTCCTTTTGGCAAGTTGTGGCTTGCGAGCCGACTTTGCCCTTATTACAATCACTTGTCTTGTTGGGGACGAATTGGGGACGGGCCGGCAGGGACTGCGGGCTCGGGCTTGCACAGGGAGGTGATCCGAGCGTCCGGCCATTGTATGGACCGCGACCCGACCGACGCGCGACGGCCCGTGGCCGACCGGCGTTCTCCCCGGAGTTGAAACTACCCGTCTTTTCCCGGGAAGGATTGTCATGAAGTCTGCGAGGAATACGCGGTCGGCGGTCGTGACCGATGCCACGTCCGAGGCCCCTGCCCTCACGACCTTTTCGTCCGACCTGCTGACGCCAGAAGAAGAACGCGAGCTCCTGTCGAGCTTCTGGGATTGCAAGAGCGAACTCGTCCGAACTCTCCTCCGCCAGTTCCCGAACCTCCGGGCCAACCGCCCTCCGTTCGAACCCTGGCCGATGGCTCAGTTCATTCGTGAATTCTGTACCGAGGACGCCTGCCTCGATTCGGCGGCCATCCGCCGACTTCACGATAAGTACGTTCACTTCAAGCACCGGCTGGCGTCCGCGAACATCCGCCTCGCCGCCCACGTGGCCAAGCGGTTCCGGCACCACGCCCTCTCGTATTCCGACCTCCTCCAGGAGGCGGTGTGCGGCTTGATGCAGGCGATCGATCGGTTCGATGTGAGTCACGGCACCCGGCTCGCCACCTACGCGACCTGGTGGATTCGACAGACGCTGCAGATCGCGGTCGCTCGACAGAGCCACCTGGTCAGCCTCAGCCCGCATCACTTGCAGGAACTCGGTCTCCTCCAGCAAGAGAGCGAGGCGCTCGCGCACGGCGGCAAGCACTTGCCGAGCCCCCAGGAGCTTGCTTCCCGGACCGGCTCGTCGCTCGAGCACCTGACGCACTTGCAGACGGCCACCCGTACTCCGGTCTCCTTGAACGCGGTCCTTGATGACGACAGCGATTTCAAACTGACCGAAGCGATGCCGGACAACACGAGTACGACGGCCCAGACGAACAACGAACGCCAGGAGGCGCTCGGGTTCCTGATGGAAAACCTCCGCCCCCGCGAGAAGAAGGTTCTCGATCTTCGTTTCGGCCTGACCGGCAGCGGCACGCATAGCCTTCGCCAGATCGGGCATCTGCTCCGCATCAGCAAGGAACGCGTCCGCCAAATTCAGAACCGGGCCCTCGAGAAACTGCGGGCGAGCGCCGAACGCGTCGGTTGGGAGCCCAGCTTGCTCCTCGACTGAGCGGATTGAGCAATTCGATTGTGTGGCTGGTCCGTCGCTCGCCGTGCGGATCAGCCTTTTTTTTCGGGCCACACGGGATGTCAGACTCGTTCCGCAAGTCGGGACTCGGGATCCAACGCATCTCGTCGAGACGTTTGCCGACCAAATGCCGGACCGCCTTGAACACGACCGAGCAGTCGCCGCTCGCTCGCCAATCTTAATCGCGCCAGCCCCATTTCACGGGCAACGCCCCGAGCAATTCGGCCGCCTTGCGACGCTTGCCCAAACGTACGCGCTCGCGGAACACGTCGTAATTGCGAGCTTCGATTTCGTTGAGCAAGCCTTCGTACGTGCCAACCAGCGCGCTGAACACGGCTCGGCCGGCCGGCGACAGGGCCGATCGCAAGCGCGAACCGCGCGCGTAGAAACAGCGGGCTCGTTCGACTTGAAATTGCATCAGTGCGCGAAAGCGCGGGCAATCGGCCCGCCACTCACTTGCCATGGAATCGAAACGAGCGAGGTCTTCGGCCGGCAGGTAGATTCGCCCGGCCGCCCGATCTTCGGCCAGGTCGCGGAGGATGTTCGTCAACTGAAAGGCGATGCCCGCGTCGATCGCGGCCGTCGTCGCCTCGTGGCCGTCAAAGCCCCAGACGTGAATACAGGCGAGCCCCACCGACGAAGCGACCCGCCGACAGTATTCACGCAAGTCGGCGAACGTCTCCATCGGGACGGGGTTCAAGTCCATTTCGACGCCGTCGATGACATCGAACAAACACTCCTGTGGCACGTCGAATCGTGCGACCGTTTCGCGGAGCGCCAGATGAATCGGATGCGTCGCGTCGCCGGCCAGTGCGCGGGAAAGCTCCGCACGCCAGGCACGCAGCTCGTTGGCCTTGATGGCGGGATCGCCGGGGTCGTCGGCCAGATCGTCGGTCAGGCGCGAATAGGCGTACAGGGCCTCCATGGCCCGGCGCTGCACGCGCGGCAAGAGCAAGAAGGCCGGGTAGAAGTTGGCCGCCGTTCGACGCGTCAGGGCGTGGCAATACCGATACGAGTCCTGAACCGTCAACGGCGAGCGAGAACGCCCCACAGATGGCTCCCAACGGCACGAAGCAAGAGGCCCACGCGAGCCGCCTTGCCGACGGTCGGGCGCGCGGCCCAAACGTCGAAGCCGGCGGCCTCGATTCGATCCAGGACGGCGAGCCCGCCCCGAATGAACAAGTCGATGTCGATACGAGCGGCGGTCGGCATCATTGATAGGAGTGGCCGTCCCCGGTCAAACAAGTCCCGAACCCGATTTACCTGAAATCGCATCAACTCGGCGAAGGCGGGCGTGAAGCGTCGAGCCAGGAGGTCGAAATCCGGGTAGCCAAATCGTAGCCGATCTACTTTCGGCAGATAGACGCGGTCGAGCCCATCGAGGTCGCGGCGGACATCCTGCCAAAAGTTCGTCAGTTGCAGTGCCGTGCAGA
>JANLUE010001088.1:0-9438 GCA_031363325.1 Gemmataceae bacterium | reverse complement strand
TAGCCCCGGCCGATGGCTTCGAGGCCGGGGTTGAAAGCGGGCTTCGACGCCGGTGTTGACGATCGGAGGACAATCACGTGTCTCACTCATACACGAACTTGCTTTATCATTTCGTGTACTCAACGAAACACCGGACTCCTTGGCTGAACGAAACCATTGGGCCGCTCGTTCACACGAAATTGGCGGGCATCATCAACGAACTTCGGGGAATGTCAATTATCGTAAATGGTGTCGCGGATCACGTGCACGCGTTGGTTCGATTGCGGCCGGATCACGCCGTGTCCACCATCATCGGGCATATGAAATCGCGTTCGACGGGATGGATCCATCGAAATCTGGTGGAGCTACCCGATTTCTGTTGGCAGACAGGCTTTGGCGTTTTCACCGTCAGTCCAACGCAATCGGACGGAGTGTATGTCTACATCGCCAATCAAGTCGAACACCATCGAACCCAGAGCTTCGAAGACGAATTGAAATGGTTGTACCAGAAGGCGGGAATTGAGTTTGATCCGAGGTGTCTGGATTGAGTCTCTGAACCCCGGCCTCGAAGCCATCGGCCGGGGCTAGCTGCGAGTCGCCGAAGCGGCTCCCCGGACCCGAGCCAAATCCGCCGACCGCGAAGCGGTCGGAGTCTTCGAGCCGCTTCGGCGACCCGCAGATAGCCCCGGCCGATGGCTTCGAGGCCGGGGTTTCAACGAGCCCACTATTCCTTCTTCCCCAACCGCTCCTGCGCCACCTTGGCCCAGTCGCTCGTTGGGTAATCCTTCAGCACTTTGCGCAAGACGCGCTCGGCCTGTTCGGGTTTCTTGTCGAGCGACAGGGCACGGGCGGCTTCGACCAACGCGGTCGCACTCAGTTCGGGGTAGTCGAACGTGTACGGCACGATGAGCAACGAGGCAGCCGCGTCGCCGAAGCGTTTTTGGGCCAAGTGGCACAGGCCGATTTGGAGATGGGCCTTCGCGCCGAGTTCGGTTGTCGTCGCCGCGACGACCTGATTGTACCATTGGATTGCGGGATCGAACTGGCCGGCGTTCTGCAGGGCCCAGCCGGCCCCGTAACGGGCGTCGTTGAGCCACGGGCTGCCGCCGAATCGGCCGACGAGCGTCTCGTACGCCTGGCGTGAGAGGTCCCATTTCTTGTCGATGCCTAACGCATAGCCAAGTCGTAGCAGGGCTCGGTCCGAAACGCCGGCGATGTTGTGGAATTCGCCCTTGTCTCGGAACACGGCCAACTTCTCGATTGCCTTGGCCGTCTCGCCTTTGATGAGCAACACTTCGCCGGAACGATACAGGCCCTGGGCGACCAGTGGCGACTTCGGATTGTTGCCAACGGCGTCGAAATATCCGAGTGCCGCGTCGTAGTCTTTCTTGGCGGCCAGGGCCGCGCCGAGTCGAATGCGGATGCGATCGATCAACTCCGGCGTCGGTAGCTTGTCGCCGCGCGGTTCGACATCATTCGCTTCCTTCAACATCTTGATAGCCGGGTCGAACTCGTCGCGATCGGTTAACATTTCGGCTAACTCGAAGCGCGCGTCGACCGAAAGCAAACTATCCGTGAAGTTTCCAATTTGGTTCTGATAGGCGGTGCGTGCCCGTTGTTCATTCGGCTGGAGTGGCACTTCGGCCCGGGCGATCCCCGGAGGCGGAATCGGCGGGGCCTTCGTGCCGGGGGGTGCCTTCGTGTCCGCCTCGGCCTGGAGGGCCTTCTGCTTGTCGAGTTGCAACTTGGTGCGTGTCGCGTTCACCTCGGCGTCGGCGAGTGTGCGGTACGCCCAGGCCGCGTCATAGTACATTCGTTCGCGGGCGTCGTTCAATGGCAACGCTTGCTTCAATGCGTCCGCGGTTCGCTCCAGGTTCTGGGCGGACTCGGTGAGGGCCGCGATGCCTTGTTGCAGCATCTGGTTGGCGGCATTGATCTGTTCGGGCTTGAGGGAGGTGTTCGCGATCTGCGGCCGGGCGGTCTCGATCAGCTTGCGACCCTCGGCAATGCGACTCTGGCCAGCCCGCAAGGCCGCCTCGGCCGCGATCGGTTTGTTCGGCGCGAGTTGGCCGATCCCTTCGAGCGCTTGCCGAGCCTCGGCGAACTTGCCCGCTTCCTGAAGTGCGACTCCGTGGTGATAGCGCATCAGGGCGAGTCGTTCCGGGTCTTTCTGTAAGGTCGGTTCGTGCTTCTGGCGGGCGGCCGTCAAAATCTTCGAGGCTTCTTCCGCTTGATTTTGTTCGCGAAGCAGCGTCGCCAGTTGCAGGACGGCGAATGGGGCGACCGGGGTGTTCTGCAACGGGTCGGCGGTGAATTGGCGGAGTTCGTTGATCGCCCCGCCGCGATCGCCGGCCAGGGCCATGCACTTCGCACGCTCCATGCGGGCTTGCACGGCTGGCACGTCCTTTGGAAACTGTTGCATCAACTTCTCGAACGTCGTCCGGGCCGCCTGCAGCACGGGTGCGCGTTCCTGCGGCACGGCGATCAAGGCGGCCTGCCGCATCTGGCACGTGCCGAGCTTCAGCATCGCGTCGGGAACTTCGGGGGCCTTCGGGTTCGACGTGACGAACCCGTCGAGGTGCCCGGCCGCCTGTTCGAGCGCTTCGAGCACCTTGCGTGTTTCGCCCGCCCCGCTGACCGTGGCCGGAGCCTGACGCAAGAGACAATCGGCGAGCAAGTACGGCGTGTAGTTCAGGTCGCCCACCCGGTCGGCGTTCGGGATCTGTTCGAGTACGACGCGAGCTTTTTCGAACTCCCCCTTCTTGAAGTGACACATCGCCAGGCCATAGCGGGCGACGTTCAGCCGTTCGAATTCCGGCCCCTTTTCAATGGCCACCGCGTAGCGCTTGCCGGCCTCGTCGAAGAGGCGGGCCAACTCCGGCACGCGATTGGGGAGGTCCATTCGTTTCTCGGCTGCGAGGGCCACGAAGTAGGCGTTCTCCGCGAGTCGAAACAACACCGGCACCCGTAGCGGGCTTTCTGGATATTGCTGCAGGAATTGCGTGGCGATCTGGTCGGAACGCGGGTAGTC
The DNA here is from genome assembly GCA_031363325.1 of Gemmataceae bacterium. GTDB lineage: Bacteria > Planctomycetota > Planctomycetia > Gemmatales > Gemmataceae > SIAJ01. The sequence goes on along the minus strand of JANLUE010001088.1, from coordinate 6,428 downwards.
GCCAGCCAGGTGCAAGGCGGCGATCAGCCGTTGCGTCAGTTCTTCGGTCCGGTTTGGCAGCGACTTCTCGTTCAGCAATTGCTCATAGGTTGTGGCCGCCTCGCGGTATTGCTTCGCAAGTTGCTGCACGTCGGCCAGTTCGACGAGCATCTCGGCCCGGCGGGCCTTCGCATCGGGGTCGGTTCCCGCGAGTTGATTGGCCCGGTCGGCCGCGCCGCGAATCGTGTTGATCGCGTTCTTCAGGCCGTTGTCGCGCTCGGCCAACTTCATCGGATCAACAATCGTTAATGCGATGCCAACCTGGGCCTTGCCGAGCCAGAACTGTGCCTGGTCGGCGAGCTTCGGCTGCTTGTCGATGAGCGGTTGCAAGACGGCGACGGACTCCGGGTACGCCTTCAGTTGAACCTGGCAGAAGCCGATTCGCAACTGCGATTCGGGCAGTTGCGGCGCTTGTGGGAACGCTTTGACGAAGTCCTGGAACTTGCCGAGCGCCTCGCCGAACTTGCCCGCCTCGTAGCCCAGGCACGCGGTATGGAACACGCTCGCGGCCACGTGATCGGGAGGCGGGTTTCGCAACAGCGCTTCGAGCCGCAACTTCTCGGCCGGGTTCTTGGCGAACTGTTCGGGCTTCTTCAACGCCTCGGTCGCATCGAGCTTTTGTTTCTCGTAACTCGCAAGGACCGCCTCGAACGCCTGGGCGGCTTCGGCCCGCGACTCGGTCGCCTGGAATACCCGGCCGAGCAGATAACGGGCGTGCAACCCCGTGTAAGGATCGTCGAACGGCGCGAGCTGCGCCAGCGAGCGACCCGCGACCAGGTAGTCCTGCATCTGAACCGCCGCGAAGCCGTGATAGTACAGGCCCAACTTGAAATACTTCGATTTGGCGAGCCCCGGTTCCTTGGCGAACGGTTCGGCCGTCGCCTTCGCTTCCTTGAACTTGCCGACCCGCAACTCCATTTCGGCCTGATCGCAGCGCGACCGGGCGGCCCAGTTCAATTCGGCCGGCACCGTGTCGCCGATCTCTTTCGGCAACTTCGTCGTGAATGCGGCAATCGCTTGTTGGAACCGTTGCGCCGCTTCGTTGAAGCGCCCGTCGGCCCGTTGCTTGAGCTGCGGGGCCTCGTTCGGCTTGGCGACCGCCTGATCGAGTTCGCGCAACCCGAGGCCGCGGAGACTCAGGCCGGCGTGATAGAGCGCCAGCGGATGTTCCGGCAAGCCGGCGTTGCCGACGAGCGGGTTCAATTGCTCGATTGCCTTGTCGAAGTTGCGATCGGGTGAATCGATGTACGCAAGCGCGAGTTGATAACGGGCGGCGTTCGCCTGGGGGTGGCCGCCGAATTTTTGCAGGAACTCGGTGAAGCGCTGGACGGCGAAGGGATGGTTCCCTTCGTTCGCGGCCTTGCGAGCGCTGGTGAGGATCATGTCCGCCTGTTGATCGGCGGGGACCTGTGCGGCCACGATGGCCGTGAACAACAAGAGACCGGGAATGGCCCGACAGAGGGTCATGGGATGTCGGCTCCGGATGGGACGCGTCGCCGACGGGCAGGCGGAAAGAAGCGACGCGATATCGGGCGATGGGCTCGTCGGGCGGTGGACGACAGGTAGGATACGGGCGGCGCGGCCGGACACCACGGTGTCGCGGGCCAAACGGGAATGCAACCCGTGGGCTGGACTTTCGAGTGGGCGGGGGCGCGGGAAGTTCCCGAAAATGGCGGGATCAGGCACGGAGGGAAAACGGGCTTTCAACCCAACGCACTTGGAACCTTGAAGTTTGATGCCAACTTGAACTCGATCCGCGGGTCATGGCGTGACGTTCGACTTGGCAAGCCGAACTTGATCGCTGGTTCAATTGGAACTCGCTTGTTCTAACATAACTCGCTGGGGCGCGGCCTGGACGGCTCGCCAATCTCGCCAGGGAATGCCAACCCCCTCGTGATTGTTCGCTCGCTGAGTGCGGGTCGGCGGTACGTTGCCGGCCTATCGACCGATGCCCGTGCTGGCCTCTCCGGGCTCGGCTGGACGACGCTCGCGCATGGCCTGCAGATCGTCCTTCGACTCGGGTCGAGCCTCGTCCTGACTCGGCTGTTGATGCCCGAAGTCTACGGCATCTTCGGCCCGGCGATGGCCGTGCTCTTCTTCCTCGAGTTTCTCTCGGACATTGGGTTGCGGCCGGCCGTCGGGCGCTCGCCGAATGGCGAATCGCCCGAGTTCCTCGGCACGGCCTGGACGATCGTCGTGTTCCGGGCGATCGGGCTTGCTGGCGTCGCGGCTGGACTATCGTTCGTCCTACCGGCGTTGTACGACAAGCCGGCGATGGGCTGGGTCTTGCTCGTCCTCGCCGCCAGGCCAATCTTGCTCGCCTTCGTGAACCCGACCCTCTTCGTGCTGTTTCGCCGCTTGAATTATCGGCCCGCGTTCGTGCTCGATGTCACGCAAACGGTCCTCGTGATCCCGGTCACGATCGCCCTGGCCGTTTGGCTCGAGAATGTCTGGGCTCTAGTACTCGGCGTGTTGATCGGCGATGTCTATCGCGTGGCGATGACGCACGTTGTCTGCCCGCCGGCACCGCGATTCCGGTGGCATCGGCCCAGCGTGTACGAATTGACGCATTTCGGTACGTCGATCTTCTTCAACACGATGGCCTACGGGGCCTGGGTCTACTTCGACCGACTGACGGGGCCGCTGGTATTGTCGACATTCGAACTGGGTCTTTACACGGCGGCCTTTACTCTATCGGAAGCGCTTGAGAACTTGATCGGCCGGGCCAACGAAGTCTTCTATTCGATGTTGTCGCGCAAGGGCGAAGGCGGAGATCGCCGGGCGTTCTTCGAGCGTACCGTCCGCCGACTGGCAATTTTCGGCCTGCCGGCGATTGCCTTGGCCGCCGTGTTCGCGCCGATTGCGTATCGCCTTCTGTATCCCGTGCAGTTTCACGGAGCGGCGATCCTGCTCGGCCTGCTCACCGCTCGGCTCGCCCTGCGCGCGATTGGGCAAATGCAATTCATGTACTTGATGATGCGCGGCGAAGTAATCGTCGCCACGCGGGCCTATCTGTTTTCGCTGGCGTTGCTGGTCATCGGATTTGGTTCGTTCTGGCTGGCCTCCGGAAGCGATGCGTTCACGCCGTTGCTCGTCGCGCTCGGCACGGTCGGGGCGATGGCGACTTACGTGATCGCCCAATCGGTCCCGATGGTCCTGCGTGGCGAAGCGAAGCCCGGTCCGGTGCTCATAGGCCTTGGCTGGACGGCCGTCGCGGTCGCCGGCGTGTTGCTCATTTCGAAGTGAGCCGGGCGGTGGCCGCGAGCAAGCACAGCACGGCGGTCAGCAAACAAATTACGAACGGCCAACGTTGGCGGCGGCCGATGGCCGTTCCCCACCAACCGGGCAGTTCCGTGTCGGCCGAGCGCCGGAGTTCGGGGAGCAGCGCGAATGGTGCGCTCAACGCCAGAAGGATCGCCACGCCGATCAAGATCAGCGCCACGAGCGGAAGCTTCATGGACGATAGTCTATTCCAACGGCCATGAACGTCGGGTAACATCGAAGTGCGCCAAATCCCCGTGCCGCGCCCCCGGCGGGCGAACACCATGAGAGGAGTCCTTCCTTTGGAAACCCGCATGGCCACGGCCCCGCTGAATCGCGTTCTCGGTCATCTCCGGCCGACGCTCGGGCTGACCGGCGATGCCGACCTGCTGTCCGCCTTTCGCGCGACCCGCGATGCGGCGGCGTTCGAGGCGATCGTTCGTCGACACGGGCCCACCGTGCTGAACGCCTGTCGCCAGGTGCTGCGCGACGAGGCCGACGTCGAAGACGCGTTTCAGGCCACGTTCCTCGTTCTCTTCAAGAACGCCCAGGCGATTCGGCAGGGGCATTCGCTGCGGAGCTGGCTGTTCGGGGTCGCCCATCGGGTGTCCGTGAACGCCCGCTGCCGTCGAGCCAAACGCGAAGCGCGCGAGCGCCCGAACGCCAAAGTTGTCTCGGCGTTCGGTCGAGATATGCACGGAAATCTACGAGGTTATTCCCACGTGAAGGTTTCGCCACCCGACGGAGTGACGGCTGACCAGAAGACTGCTGGATCGATCTGTTTCGAGATGTCCCGAACACTCCCGTCCATTAGGGCGACAACTAGGCTGGAACCGTATGGAGTCTGAAGGATTTCCGGATCGCATTCGGCAAGAGTCGGTGCCGCCTGGAACGTGGCAAATCGTCGCGAAGGTACCGTCGAGATTCGCCCGCTCAGAAAGTCAGTAATTGGAAGAACATCGCCATAGTACTCGTCGGCAAATGTGGCACGACGTGTTCCGCCGATCGGCGGGCCCCCGCCAAGGTGCCACTTGAACTGGGCAGACTTCGTACGATCCGACTTCTCGCCACAACGCATATAGTGCGTTGAAAAGCCGATAGTGTTTGATTGGCCGTCCGGGAAGATACTCCCCAGTCTGCGGACAGGCCCTTGAAACGCGAGTGTGTTAAACACGTAGCTCGTGTTGCCAACGTTAATGTCGTTCACCGGACCTGTATACGACGGATCTCCCGGATCAATAAAGAGTTTCACGTAGAATGTCAGATGATTGCCCGTGCCAAGCGCCTCACGATCGACTGGCACCTCCGTATGAGCGGAGATCAGTAGGTACAAGTTAGGCTTGTCGCCGGGCCCCTCGCCGAATTTCTTCCAGTCTTTGCAGCCTGGAATCTCATCATTGTGTGCGGCCGCATAGCCGTGCACTGCCATGACAATCTGCCGCAGATTGTTCTTGCTCTCCGTTTTCTTCGCGGCTTGGCGAACCTTTAGGACGGCTGGGATTATGAGTCCGACAAGGAGTGCAAGGATCGCAATGACGATTAGCAATTCGATGAGGGAGATGCCGCGACGAGCATTCATGGCGGTACCTGCTGGTAGCTGGAACGACGATCGAAAATGTTATAGACACATCCATGAAGTCCTAGTCGATTGACCGAGCAGCAGACTGGCGGTGACGGAGCGCTGGACCAAAGACCGCATGGTATCGGCATTCAGTTGCGCTCCGAATTCCGCAAACGCGAATCAGTAGTTCCGGATCACGACCGCTGCCGAATCCGGTGCCTGGCAGCTGTCGGATTGACCACCTTTTTGATAGTTGAGCGAGATGGTCCGGATCTTACACGACCTGCCCCCATTGGTAATTGTGTAGGTCTGTTCGGCGCTCAACGGTGATTGACGAGTAATGTTGTAGTCGATGTTGTACTGAGTTCCCGCGGAGTTCTCGTAGATAACCAAGTTCGCGGCAATCGGCGGATTGCCACTCCATCCGGTCCCTACAGTGACCGACCATTTCACGGTAACACTTGTCTGGGCAGTTTCGGTGGTGGCGGGCGAGGCGCACTTTGGATAGCCTGCCGTCCACTCGAGTTTGTTTCCCTCGATTTCGGCGAAGGCCGGCTGCGAGTTGCCAGCGAACGCCACAATGGTGAGCAGGAGAAGGGCGAATGGAACGAGTCGGGCCATGCGACAGCTCCGCTGAGTTGTGTGGCGGGCGAGGTGTTCCGGAACGCTCCGGATTCTTCGCCCGGTTGTAAAGATTACACACACACACACACACACAAGGGGAATACCAAAATTTAACTTTTAAATTGAAAGGTTGGCTTCAGAGATGCGCGCGGTGATCTTCTTCTCGTCCTTCGCAGGGCTTGGCCCTTCGACTGCTGGTCGGGCATAAGCGTTCGGGGCGTTCGGCTCCGGAGGCCATGTTGCAGTGAATTGTACGTCCCCGGAGGTTCGCAGCGGTGTCCTCGAATCGTCGCGTATCATCGAAGTGGGCCAAATCCCCGTGCCGCGCCTCCGGCGGGCGAACACCATGAGAGGAGTCCTTCCTTTGGAAACCCGCATGGCCACGGCCCCGCTGAATCGCGTTCTCGGTCATCTCCGGCCCTCGCTCGGGCTGACCGGCGACGCCGACCACCAGGCGGCCTTTCGCGCGACCCGCGATGCGGCGGCGTTCGAGGCGATCGTTCGTCGACACGGGCCAACCGTGCTCAATGCCTGTCGCCAGGTGCTGCGCGACGAGGCCGACGTCGAAGACGCGTTTCAGGCCACGTTTCTCGTGCTCTTCAAGAATGCCCAGGCGATTCGTCAGGGGCATTCGCTGCGGAGCTGGCTGTTCGGGGTCGCCCATCGCGTGTCCGTGAACGCCCGCTGCCGTCGAGCCAAACGCGAAGCGCGCGAGCGCACCAACGAAGAGTTGCCCGATGCCTCGATGGCCGGGACCGACCTGTCGTGGCGCGAAGCGAGCGCGATTCTGCACGAGGAACTCAATCGCTTGCCGCGCGACATGCCGCTCGACAGCGGCACGAAGGCGCGGGCGTTCGCGCGGGCGTTCCACCTCGTCGGCACGGACGGCGAACCGAGCGAAGCCGCGATGAACACCTTCGCTCAGGAGTGGCTCGAAGCCATC
>JANLUE010001080.1:0-6051 GCA_031363325.1 Gemmataceae bacterium | reverse complement strand
CGGCCGGGGTACGGGACCGGCTTGATCGTGCGGAAGTAGTATTCGCCCGAGGAGCCGGTCAGGAATCGGCCGAAACCCTGGAAGTTTTTGTCTTGCTGTTCCTTCTTCTTGTCCGAGTCGCCCGTGTGCAAGTAGACGCCTTTGGCATCGCATTGCCAGATTTCGACGAGGGCGTTGCGTACGGGGTTGCCGTCCGGGTCGAGTACCTTGCCGGTGAGGTGCGTGACCTCGCCGACGGCCGGCGTCAGCGTGTCGTTCAGGATGATGAGATCGTTGTCCGTATCGAGGGGGAGTTTGTTCGGGTAGAACGGCCCCTCGGTCTGCTTGGGGGTCTTGACGAGTTCCTCGGCGAAGAGCCCTGGCGTCGTGAAGAGTGCGACGCCGGTCGCGCCCAGGAACAGTCGGCGATTCGGCACCAGAAGACGGTCACTCATGGCCGGCACCTCGGGGCGAGATGTGATGGAGAGTTCATACGCCCGGAGGCAGCGGACGGACATGGCCGATCGAGATCAGTTTTTCGGTAGCTCCACGTCGTCGCAGTCGAAGTGGAAGCGGTGCAGAAACCGATGGTAGATCGGCGTCAGCACGATGGCGACCAGTGACAGAAACGCGATCCCACTGTACAGGCAGTAGAAGATCGAGAAAAGTTTGCCGCCCGGAGTCGTCATCGGATTGACTGGTCCCATGCCGGTCAGAATCATCGCGGCGTTCAGGACGGCGTCGAGCCATTCCAGGTCGCCAAAGTAGTGATACCCACAGGCCCCGAGGGCGAGCGAGAACGAAATGATCGCGATCGTCAGCCACAGGGCGCGCACGACGCGGCGATAGAAAACGGTGGCCGGCGCGATTGGCTCGTGCTTGCGTTCGAGAAAGCCAAACATATCGGCTACTCCGCGACGACCTCGATCCCGCACAACACCGCCCCACGGGCACCACGGGCCCGGAACGAGAGCCGAAGTTCGTCGTCGACGCGGATGCCGTGGAACGTCTTGACCAGCGCCTTGCGCGGTCGGCCGGCTTCTTTCACGATGTCGAAATCGTCGAGCACCTTGCGGCCCTGGATCGTCACGTCGAACACGCGGCCACCGGGTCGAACATCGTCCGGCTCCGCGAATTGCAGGCGGATTGTGTAGAGTCGCTCGCGCGAGGCCGTCGGGAGTAGCTTCACGACGAGCGACTCTACCCCAGACATGCCCGAGGACGCGACCCAGGGAAGGTCGCCCGTGACGGCCGACTGATGCCGGCGGAAATACGTCAGCTTGGGGCCGGTGACCTGGATCGGGATCGCGGGCGACGAGCCGCCCGTGCTGGGATATTCCAGCCACAACGTGCCATCGTCGGCGCGGCGATCGCCGGGGGCGCCGAAGTTGATCCCGACGTGCTTCACGGTCTTCTTCGTGTCGCTCTTGCCGTAGAAGGTCCATTCCTCGGCGTCGGCCATCGGGACCAGGGCGATGCTCGTTTGGTTCTGGTAGCTGCACGTGCACGTCCGCGTGTAGTCCGGCGCGGCCAGCACGCCATTCGCCACGATCAGGTTGTTCGTGCAACTCGAACGAAAGCCGCCGAAGTTGCCCGTCCCGGCGTCGTTGCACAGGTCGAAGTACCCGGCCGCCCCGGAACGAAATGTCAACAAATGTTCCGAGGCGAGCGGCGTGTTGCACCCGTAGTTCCGCGACCAAACCCATTCCTCCATCTCGCCGCTGATCGGGTCGCGGCGCAACTTCGGCTTGCCGGTGAGCAGATCGCACGCGCCCTGGCCGCGCAGGATCATTTCGCCGTGCAACATGGCCGGGCCAACCGCCGACTTGTCGAACCAGAGTTCCTTGCCGTCGGTACCGCGATAGGCACGCATCCCCTTCGGTTCGTCGAACAACGTGTCGCGGGCCATTCGACCCGCCTCGATCAACACGTCGTATTTCTCCGAATAGCTCAGCCACGTGCCGAACGTGTCGACGGCGTCGGACCAGAGTTCCTTGCCGGTGGCGAGGTCCCAGGCGACCGCGCGGGGCGGGGGTGGCAGTTGGCCGTCGTCTTTCGCTTTCGCCTCGCCGATTCCCGAGAGTCGATCGATCGCGAACAGTCGGCCGTTGCCGGAACAAAGCGTGTTGTGTCGGAACCCGTAGCGGGCGTCGGCCGACCAGAGGAACTTGCCCGTCCGGCGATTCAGGACGGCGACGTGGCGACTCGCCGAATAATTGTCGTCGCCAATCTTGAACAGCTTCGAGGGCGACTTGGCCTGCTTGTCGGCACTGGCGGTCACAATCGGGTCGGCGGCCGCGATCAGGAAATCATCGACCACATTGAGATGTCCCCAGGTCGGAGTGGTCGCGTGGCCGAGGTTCGGGAGCTTGAATTCGTTGACGCGCTTGCCGGTGGCCGGATCGAGGACCACGCAGCCATCGCGGTAGATCGCGTAGATGCCGTCGGGCAGTGAGATGTAGTTCGTGCCGCGCGAGTTCGCGCCGGGCTGGTGCGCGAGGTTGTTGTAATATTCGCCGAGCCCTGGCAGTGGTGATTCCCACAACAATCGGCCCGTATACACATCGACGGCCCGCAACAGATCGGCCCCTTCGACGATGATCCGCCCGCCGACGACTTGCGGTTGTGGCCCGTGGCCGTGCCGCGGCAGGATGCCTTCGTTCGAGGTGCCGCCAAACCAGAGCACGCCCAGCGGGGCCTTCACGACCGAGTCTTTCGAGACACGCGTGTTGGCGGCGTCGGCATGTTCGTGGGTCCAATCGGCCGAGCCGGGCAAGGCGCCGTCGCGAACGATCAGGAGGCCGTGCTCCATTTCCTTGACGACGGCCTTCGGAAGTAACTTCGCGGCGCGAGAATATTCAGCGAAGCGTTCCTTGCCGACATTCAGGTACAGCGTGCCTCCGTAGGGTCGAAGTGATTCGTAGACGCGCGGTAGTGATTCGGGCTTCAGGTCGCCCGCGTAGATCAAGTTGGCCACATACGGGGGCAGCGAAAACACCCCCGGCTCACCGACATGGACCGAACAGCGATCGCCGTACAGGTCGGCGGCGATCAGCGCGTCGCGCGCCGATTTGACCCGGGCCGCGTCCGGATCGACCGCGATCACGTGGAGCTTGGTTCGGCGAATCAGGTCGGCCAGAACGTCCACATCGGCCGTGTAAGCAACCGCATATCCTTCGTTGGCGCCGGACGCTTCGACGACGTGCCGCGCGGCGTTGTTTGCGGGTAATACGTCGGGAGATTTGTTCGCGAGAATCGCGGGTGGGTCGCCGGGGCCGAAGCAATAGATACGATCCTCGCGAGTCGCGACGAACAGGCGATCATCGGCCGCGACGATCGATGCGGGCACGCCGTCGATGTCGGCCTCCCACGCGTAAGTCGGTCGAGCCGGCGGCCGTTCGGGGAGCGGCAACTTCAACGCACCAACGTGCGCGAGCCCGCCGACGTAGAGCCGATCGCCCGCCCGGATCATGGCCGTCGTACCGGGGGCGCGCATCGCGCCGAGCACGTCGGGCTTGAACTTCGCCTTCGGATCGTTGGCGTGCGTCAACGCGTCGCTCAGGTCGAACGAGCGAACTTCGCCGGACTGATACATGTGGATTTCGTCCGGCGTCGCGACGCACAACGGCGAACAATCCCCAAGGTACTTGCCGGTCGTCGTGCGGAAGACACCGAAGCCGTTGAAGAAGACATCGCCGCCAACTACGACCGTGTGCCCGCCCCCCTTCTTCGAGTTTTCGTTGAGAAGAAAGTGGCGGAACTTGCCGGTCTTGCGATCGTAGGCCGCCGGCACCGATCGACCGCCGGGGATTAGCAACAGATCTTCGGCGATCGCCATCGGCCCCTGCGGGGCGACCCCCGCGAACGAATCGGCGGAGTGCGGCTGCTTGACATACATCGAGCCGTCGCCGTCCGTGGTCCAGATCACCCGACCCGTCTCGGCATCGAGCGCGTGAATGAACACGCCCATGAACGGCCAGATGCTCGCGGCGAAGTAGACAACGCCATCGGCCACCACCGGCGCGCCGCGGGCCGGCCATGTCGAGACGAGCCGATTGTTGCCGAGGATGAGGCGATCGCTCGGCCCGCCGCGGAACTTCCAGGCGACCTCGCCGTTGTCCGCCTTCAGGCAATACAGGTAACCGTCGTCGCAAGCGACATAGAGTTTGCCGGCCGACCAGTAGGGGGCGAATCGAACCGGGCCGTCGGCCGTGAAACGCCACTTGAGCGTGCCGGTCCGCGTGTCGTAAGCGGACACGCCGTCGGTCCGCGACGAGCCGACGAACATCGTCCGGCCGACGACGATCGGTTCGTACGCCCCGTCGAACGGCATGAGGGGTTGATCGGGCCACGCCGGCGACAGGGTCGGAAGCGAGAGTGTCCAGTGGAGTTTGAGTTCGGCGGTTAGGCCGGTTGGCGAAGCACCGGTTCGGCGCGCGTCGTACCGCCAGGCCGGCCAGTCGGCGGCGAAGGTCGAAGTCGTGAGCGCGAAGTAGGCAAGGACGGCGAGGCGTCCGGGGAAACGCGACATCAAGGCCGGCGGGATAGATTGGGTCGTGTTCATTCGTTGTAGGCGACGGGGGCTGAGGCCCGCAAGCGGAATCGCCGGAATTCTCCGCGGCAATGAACACCCGAACACGTCGAATTCGCGGATGTCCGGTTAAAGTAACGAACTGGTATCGTCTTCTCTGTAACCCCGTGGCGGACCCCGCTCGGGTCGAGTGATAAAATGGCCGCATGATGTCGAAGCCGCCAGCGGCCGAGGAACGTCGGGCCGAGTTTGATGTGCTGTACCAACGTCACGGCCGCGAGGTCTGGGCGCTGGCCTACGCCCGGTGGATGGACGCCGACCTCGCCATGGACGTGGCCCAGGAAACGTTCCTCCGTTTGTGGAAGCACTGGGAAGCCGGCGAAGAGGTCTTGCAGAACCCACGAGCCTGGCTATTGCGGGTCGCCCGCAACCTCGCGGAAGATTATGCGAAGAGTTCGTTTCGGCGGAACGGAACGACCCCCTCGCCCATCATGAATGGTGTGAGGTCCCGCGACCTTCAGCCCCTTGAGGCAATGGAGCGGAACGAAGCGTTCGCCCAGGTGCGGGCCACGCTCGAAGAACTACCGCAGGCTGACCGAGACATCCTGACGTTGCGCTACGCCCTCGAATACGACGCGGCCAAGATCGCCGAGCTGTTGGAGATCAACGCGACGGCCGTACACATGCGACTCAGCCGGGCCCGCCAGCGATTGGCCGACCGGTTGGCCGCTCAGGGGACAACGAAGATTCCATGAACGCGAACCAATCCTCTCCGAATTCGCCCGTTTCATTCGATCACGCCGATCGGCTGTTTGGCGATTTCTTCAAGGCCCAAGTGCCGGCCAAGTGGTCGGCCCCGAAGCCCTGGGCCACGAAGGCTCAGCCCGCGAACCGGCTCGCGTCCGATCCAGCCACACGCAGCCGCTGGGCGCTCGCCGCCTCGGTGGCCTTGCTCGTCGGCGGTTGTTGGTACCTGTCCGGCAACCTTGGGAACGGCAAGGCCAAATCGGGCATCGGCCTCGAAGGCGGCACCGCCGATCCGAGCGTCATGAAGAAACACTTCGAGAAGAACCCGCCCGCTAAGGTTGGGATGCCGTAGGGCTACCAACTGACGCCGGCCGCACGCAGTTCCGGGATCAACGCCTCGAACTGCGTGTACTGGATCGCCTGCCAGCCGAACTTCCGGGCACCGGCCACGTTTTCGGCCACGTCGTCGACAAACAAACATTCCGATCGATCGCAGCCTGCGAACCGCTGGGCGAAGTCGAAAAACGCCCGGCCCGGCTTGCGCGCCCCGGCTTCGTGCGAAGCGACGATCGCGTCGAAGTTCCCCAGGAGATCGGCGAACTCGCGACGATAGAAATCGAAGTGCGCTTCGTTGGTGTTGCTCGCCACCACGAGGCGATAGCCCGCTCGCTTCAAATGCGGAACCAGTTCGGCCATCGGCGGGTTGGGCGTGAAGATGTCGCAGAACGCGGCCACGAACTCTTCGTGAGTGCACCGCAGCCCGACGTTCGTGCGGGCCGCCTCGATCACCTCGG
>JANLUE010001054.1:0-1387 GCA_031363325.1 Gemmataceae bacterium | reverse complement strand
GATGTAGTCGGCGTTCTCCGACGTGAGTCGGTCAATTTCGTTAGCACGCAAGTCGAGCATGGGAGTCATACGGGTGGGTATACGCCCAGGGGGAGCGATGAAGGGAGACGACGAGACAATCCGAGCCCGAGCAGTTGATCTTGGTTCATTGATCAAAATCTCCGGTCGTGGGATTGCGATTCGGGACAGACCGCCGGCAGCTGCAACTACGTTTGGCCGGGGGAATCGGGGGACATCTTTGGAAAGCCGCGCAATTTCCGCCAACGGCCGCGTCCGAGCGTCAGAACCCGTGCGAATGGCCAATTCCGCGGAAAACTAACCGTCTGTCCACCATCTCGTTCCGCCCGGTCGGACCGACCGGCACCATTGCGCCAACATCTCTTGCCTCACTCCGTTATCATGATTGACAGTCCGGCGCGCGGCGTGGTAGCCTCTCACGTCCCTACAATACGGACTTCACATCGCCACCCCCGGTTCCCGCCTGACGCTGATCGCGGCGGGCGGAGCCAGTGTTGGTTCTTTTTTCCGACGCGGAGTCGTCTTCTCATGGCCGTCAATCCTGGCGTCTGGGGCATCGACATCGGTCAATGTGCCCTCAAGGCCCTCCGACTCGAACTCGTCAACGGAGCCGTTACTGCAACGGCCTTCGACTACGTCGAGCACCCGAAGATTCTCTCCCAGCCCGACGCCAATCCGGATGAACTCACCCGCGAGGCCCTGGAGAAGTTTCTCTCCCGGAACCCGACCAAGGGGGATCTCGTCGCCATGAGCGTGCCGGGCCAATCCGGCCTCGCCCGGTTCGTGAAGCTCCCGCCGGTCGAAGAGAAGAAGATCGTCGACATCGTCAAGTTCGAAGCCAAGCAACAGATCCCGTTCCCGCTCGATGAAGTCGTCTGGGACTACCAGAAAGTCTCCGACGGGACCGTGACCGATGGCTTCGCGATGGACACGGAAATCGGCCTGTTCGCGATGAAGCGCGACATGATCAACCGGTTCATCGGCCACTTCCAGGCCGTGAAGCTCGAAGTTCACTACGTGCAAATGGCCCCGCTCGCCCTGGCGAACTTCGTCACCTACGAACTCCTGAAGCGGGGCGGCATCGACGGCGACGCCAACCCGGTCCCGGCCGTCGGCAAGAAAAAATGCGTCGTCGCCCTCGATATTGGGACCGACGGCTCGAACCTGATCATCACGGACGGCGGGCGGATCATCTGGCAACGGCCGATCCCGGTCGGCGGCAACCACTTCACGCGGGCCCTGACCAAGGAACTGAAGCTCACCTTCGCCAAGGCCGAGCACCTGAAACGAAACGCGGCCAAGTCGCCGGAACTCGCGAACATCCTGAAGGCACTTCGACCTGTCCTGCAAGAATTCGTCGGCGAGGTGC
>JANLUE010001047.1:0-4325 GCA_031363325.1 Gemmataceae bacterium | reverse complement strand
GCGCAGGTGCAGGTTCGCGACCTGTATAAGTCGTTTGTCCGCGGCACGGAAGAGATCCGCGTACTTCAGAAGCTGTCGCTCGACGTGCCCGAGGGGGAGTTCCTCGCGCTCATGGGGCCGTCCGGCTCGGGGAAGACGACGCTCCTCAATTTGATTGCCGGCCTGGATTCGCCGACGGGTGGCGACATCTACGTGGGTAGCGAACACGTGTCGGCCATGTCCGAGAGCGAACTCGCCCGCTGGCGGACCCGCAGCGTCGGGTTCATCTTTCAGTTCTACTATCTGCTGCCCGTTCTTACGGCCTACGAGAACATCGAGTTGCCATTGTTGCTTCTGCCGATGACCAAGGATCAACGCAAGAAACAAGTGTTGGCCGCTCTCGACCTGGTCAATCTCAAAGACCGCATGAACCATCGCCCATCAATGTTATCGGGCGGTCAACAACAGCGCGTGGGCATCGCCCGCGCGATGGTGACCGACCCGGCCCTCATCGTGGCCGACGAACCGACCGGCGATCTCGACACGAAGTCGGCCGACGAAGTGTTGAACATCATGCAGATCCTCTGCACGCAATTGAACAAGACAATCATCATGGTGACCCACGACCCGCACGCCGCCGAACGGGCCGCCCGCGTTCTGCACCTCGAAAAAGGCCGTTTGGTTCTGGACGACGATCGAACCGCGGACTTGGGCAAGCGTCAAGGTACTCAGTTGGTCGTTGGTCATTAGTCACTAGTCATTAGTCATTAGTCATTAGTCATTGGTCCTTGGTCATTGGTCGCCAGCGAGCGATTGAAAACCAATGACCAATGACTAGTGACTAATGACCAAGACACGTAGGAGTGAGCAACATGCCAGGCATAGGACTCGAAACATCGATGATCGAAATGACGGAACGTCTCTTGACGATTCTGTTGATGCTCGTCGGTATTTCAGTAATTGCGGGCATCCTGACGCTTCCCGTTTTCTTTGGCACACTCGTCTACAAGAACGCCTGGTTCTGGGCGTCGGACGTCAACTCGGGTTCGCTCATCAAACGTTTTTTCGCCAAGGTCATGCGGTTCGGATTCCCGGCGTTCAGCCTGTTCGCGACGATCGTCGGGCTCGGCAATTTCGGCGCTTTCGACTATCCGTATCGCTTGGCGACTGGCCTATCGCCACTCAAGACAGGGCCAACCCAGCGACTCGTCAAAGACAACTACGACGAGGCCATGAACGCGATCGGCAAGATCGCTTCGCCCGCGTTGCCGAACGATGTCGCGATCGACTGGGCCCGCACGCCGCAGACGGCCGACGCCTTGATCGCGCTCAACGCCGCTGAACTGGCCCCACCGGCGGAACAGCCGATCGACAAAATGTTTCCGCCACCCCAGAACTCCGGCGAACCACCCCCCTCGTTCGGCCCACCGGAAACTCCGAAGGCCGTCATCAAGCGCGTTGGGCAGATCATCAAGTCGGCCCAGGATGGCTCGCTCTATCAGGAACCGCCGTCGCGCGAAATGAACAAGCTGGAAATATTGGCGATCAACGACCTGTACGAACGGGCGGTCAAGGACAGCAAATGGAAACAGGATGGCATGGTTCGTCAGTTCCGGGCGATTAGCCTCTATCTGTTACTGATCCTGGGGCCGATCCCGCTCGCTGTCTTCTCGGCCTCCTGGGTGTTTGGTCGACGTGGCGTGGTGTTAGTCATGCGAAGTTTGACTCGCGCCCTCATGCGCACCTCGCTCACTTATCTGGCGGTGTTCGTGTTGGTGTTCATGCTTTGTTGCATCTGGTCGGTGCTTTCGTTCCTGGATTTCATCACGAAGCAGCAGGAAGGAAATCTGCGCGGGATCATCACGGAGAAATATCAAATCCCGAGTCAGATGAAGCCGAGCCATCTGGGCCGAATCAAGGACGCCATCGCGGAGTTGCCCAAGAATCAGCAACCCGAAGACATTGAGGCGAACACGATGACCTGGGCCTTCGTGCTCACCACACACGATCCGACCAAGATGACGTTCCAGAACGTCCTGTTCATGATCGCGACCGAGCCGGAAAAAGTCTTAACGATGATCACCGGGCTCGACGACTTGTCCGGCGAGGAGTTGGCCCAGCTTCAGAAGGCGTCGGCCATCATGAAGCAGAACCCCCGGGCGGTCGTGATCGGCGCGGAACGACTTCGGCAACTCGGTAAACGGGTCGGCGATCGCATGGAGGTGACCAGCCTGAACTACAAGGGCATCAAGTTCGACCTGGAAATCGTGGGCGAATTGCCGGCCGGCGGGCGTTGGGAGTCCGGGGCTTTCATGAACCGGAAGTATCTCGACAACGAAATGGACGCCTTCAAGGGCCGCAACGGCAAGGAACACGAACTCAGCGAAAAGAGCATGAACCTGATTTGGGTCAAGCTACCCAACATGCAATCGTTCGACGCGCTGTCCGAGAAACTCAGCGATCCGGGCAAGTTCTCGCCGGCCGTCAAGATTGAAATCGAATCGTCCGCCTACGCCAATTTCCTGAGCCCCTACAAGACGCTCGTTTCGTTCTTGAGATACGCGCTCGCGCCAGGACTGTTAGTGATTACGACTCTCGTGAGTTCGTTGGTGATCGGGATCGGCGTGCGCGAACGGAAGACGGAGATCGCGGTCTTGAAGGTGCTTGGCTTCCGCCCGTGGATGGTCCTCGGCCTTGTACTCGGCGAAGCGTTGTTGGTCGGCACGCTCAGTGGCTTCATGGCGACCGCGACGGCCTATTCGATGGTCAATGCGGTCGGCGGAATTCCCTTGCCGATCGGCTTCTTTGGCAAGTTCTTCGTCCCGGAAGATGGCCTCTGGTGGGGTCCGGCCATCGGGGCGACTACTTCGCTCATTGGGGCAATCTTGCCATCCATGACGGCCTATCGCATCAAGGCTTCGCAGGTGTTCAGTCGGGTGACGTAGGAGTAGACTTGAATGGCCAATTTGATCGAGAATCGCGAAATCGGCGAGGGCTATTGGTCCTTCGATTCGATTATGCGCCATTTGGCGAACTACCCACAAGAACTCCTCGGCAATTTGCCGCGCCCTTGTCATCGCATTGTCAAGCTCTTCATGGGCCCTTCGACGGACGGTGCTTCCGGTTCAACGGTGTTGCTGTTGTCGTGTCTCGGCCTTGGGGTCGGACTGATTGTCACTTTGGGTATGTTCGCCGGGGCATTGATGGTGCTTGCCGCTTGGGCACATACCTTTCCTGGGCTGTTTCAGCGACTCGCCGATCTCAACATCATTGATGCCGAATCGGGGTGGCTGAATCTCTATCCCTCGATTGCCGTCGTTCAGGCTTTCTATGCCCTTGTCATCATCTATGTGCTCGGGCTCTTTGTCAAAGCCCCGCACACCGACTTTGGCCGGCAGTTCCGAACTCTGCGCGGAGTTCTATGGTTCCGCGAAATCAATGCCCGCATCACCGGGATGCTCTTCCTGATGGGTCTCGGCCTGTTGCCGCTCGCCGCCCTTCTGATGTTCCTGCCACTCGTCATGCCACAGGAAGCCGTGCTGACCGATACGCAAGCGCCGGCCCGAACGCGCTGGCATCGGGCCGCCCGGCGGGCCTTCGCGCTGATTACGGGAACGACCGTCGTGCTCGCCTTGTTGACATTTGGCGTGAACGTCGTGTCCTGGCTCGGCTGGAGGAGCGATGTCTACGCGAACCTCATCAAGCGTGTCTTGCCGGAAATCGTGCTCGGCCGACTGCCCGAGTCGCTCGTCTACGGTTGGCCGTTCGTCCTGCTCATCATGTACGCGACGGACTTTCTGTTGTTGTTCCTGATTGGCAGAGTTCCACTGCAATACAACTTTCGCAATTTGCGCGTCCGTTGGGTCACGACAACGATGACCGGGGTGGCTTTCACAGTCGTCGTGTTCTTGCTGGTCTTGATGATGTCGTTCGTCGATAGTGTGAATCGACTCACAGGAAACACCGGCGTGCCGGGCAATGTGTTCGTGCTGTCGGATGGCGGCACGGATGAATTGTTTAGCAAGCTCGATTACGGCGACGTCGGCAAGCTCGAAGTCGAAAAGACGCTCGTCGACGTGCAGGGTCGAGCGTTGAAGGCCCCCCTGGGTGTGAAGGTTCTGCCGGGCAAGGCGGGCCAACAGCCGATACGGCTCATCAGCAAGGAAACCTATTTCGTCATCAATCAGGAGATCGCGAAGCCCGGGGCCGGGCCGAAACGGCGATTCGTGTTGTTGCGTGGCATTGAGGATGCCGAAGTCGCGGGCAAGGTGCACGATATTCCCTTGCTGAAGGGCGAATGGTTTGGCCGTGAGGGCAGCGTCGTGCTCGGCAACGGCGCGACGGCC
>JANLUE010001042.1:0-2244 GCA_031363325.1 Gemmataceae bacterium | reverse complement strand
AAGCAAACGCGGCGTCACCCGAGGGGCTAACGCCCCCCCGGCTCGCCTTTTCCGAAACTCCGGTTCTCCCCGTGATTCGGGTTTAGTCGACGACCGGTTTGTTCGTATTCTGCGAATTCGTCGCGCCTCGCAAGATTGGATAGACGAAGACGATCTCATCTGAATTGACATCAAGCCTGTTTCGCCGATTTGTTCAGGCAAGGACGAATTGCGAGATTCCAGACTGAGCAGTCGCGGCAGGGCAGGGGACTCGCCTATCTTTCGCCTCTAGCCGTTCCCCCGCGTCACGTCAGAATGATCCCATCTCGCCCGGAGGCTCTCCATGATTCACCAACTCTCCCGGCGGGACGTGCTCCGCGGCGGGATCGCGGCGGCGGCCGCGTCCGTCCTGCCGACTTCCGTGTTCGCCAAGGATGATCCCTTCGGCGGGTTCAAGCTCGGCATCCAGTCGTACACGTTCCGCAAGTTCAACCTCGAACAGGCGGTCAAGAAGATCGGCGACCTCGGCGTCCCCTACGCCGAATTCTATCGGGGCCATATTCCGATCGACGCCAAGCCGGACGCCATCAAGGCCGCGCTGACGTTGTGCAAAGACCACGGTGTTACGCCGATCGCGTTCGGCGTCGAGCCGTTCTCGAAAGACACCGACGAAAACAAGAAACGCTTCGAGTTCGCGGCCGCCCTGGGGGTCAAGTCGCTCAGCGCCGACCCGCAACCGGACGCCTTCGACAGCCTCGACAAACTCTGTGCCGAGTACAAGATCGCGATCGCTATCCACCCGCACGGCCCGGCCGGCGGCGACAAGCGCCATCGCTGGTGGAACGCCGAGACGATCTTGGCGGCCGTCAAGGACCATCACGAACTGATCGGCACCTGCCTCGACACCGGCCACTTGATCCGCATGGCGCAACTTGGCGAGACGATCGACCCGGCCCAGCAGATCAAGGTGATGGGCAAACGCAACTTCGGCATGCACCTGAAGGATCACGACAACAAACGCAAAACGGACGTTCTGTACGGCCAGGACGGCGGGGTACTCGACGTGGCGTCGATCCTCAAGGCCCTCAAGGAAGTCAAGTTCGACGGCTACATCGCCATTGAATACGAGGCCAAAGAGAACGAACCGACCGAAGACGTCAAGGCGCTCGTCAAAATCTTCAAGGAGATCGCCGCGAAATCCGGCTGAAATCGGAAAAGCAGTCGATAATGAAAGGAGGGCAGGGCAGGGCGATGGCGACCCGCGCCGGCCCCCTTTCTCGTGGAGCGCTGATGACCCCGGAAGAGATCGCCGACGCCCGTCAGAAGCGCTACAACGGTTCGGTCGTCTGGCTGAAGAAGCCCCATCCCGATTTGATGATCGTCCGGGTCAAACCGGACTTTCCTCGCCCAGTCCACAAGCCCGGCCAGTATTGTTCGCTCGGCCTCGGCAACTGGGAGCCACGTTCGCCCGGCTGCCAGGAAGAATCGCTCAAGCCGGGGGACGACGCCAAGGTCGTCCGCCGGGCTTACTCGATCAGCAACTCAATCCTTGCCGGAGAAGTACTGGTCGATGTTGCCGGGACTGATTTCCTCGAGTTCTACATCACGCTCGTTCGCGAAGGCTCCGACCCGACGAAGCCCCCGGCCCTGACCCCACGTCTCTTCATGTTGAAGGAAGGCGATCGCCTCAACGTCGGCGAGAAGATCACCGGGCACTACACGCTCGATCCCGTCAAGCCGGGCGACACGGTCCTATTCCTCGGCACCGGCACGGGCGAGGCCCCGCACAACTACATGACGTGGGAACTCCTGAAGAACGGCCACACGGGCAAAGTTCTGCAAGCTTGCTGCGTGCGCTTGAAAAAGGACCTGGCCTACCTCGAGACGCACCAGCGGCTGATGGCGAAGTTCCCGAACTACAACTATCTGGCCCTGACGACCCGGGAGGCGGACACGGTCGGCCACAAGATCTACATCCAGGACCTGATCACTGGCGGGCTCCTCCAACAGAAGCTCGGTGCCCCACTCGACCCGGCGACGACGCACGTCTTCCTGTGCGGCAACCCGAAGATGATCGGCGTGCCCACGAAGAACAAAGAGACGGGCGTCCGCGAGTTTCCGAAGCCGCTCGGCGTCATCGAACTTCTGGAGCAACGCGGCTTCGCCTGCGATCAGCCGACGTCGAAGATCAAGGGGAACGTGCACTTCGAGGAATATTGGTAGGCATGACCGTCCCCGGCCTCGAAGCCATCGGCCGGGGCTATC
>JANLUE010001018.1:0-2327 GCA_031363325.1 Gemmataceae bacterium | reverse complement strand
CCACCTCGCTTACAAGGCCCCCGACGCGCAAACGACCGAGCAAATCGCCGAGGCGACGCGAGTCGATTCGGTCACCTACCTCTCGAAGGTGCTCCAAGAGCTGGGCCGCAAGGGAGTGGTTCGTTCGCAACGCGGGATCGGTGGCGGCGTCACCTTGGCCGTGACGCCGGAGAACCTGACGATCCTCGAAGTCGTCAACGCGGTCGAGCCGATCCAACGAATCAAGACCTGCCCCCTGGGCCTCAAGTCGCACGGCCTGCGGCTGTGCCCCTTGCATCGCCGCATGGACGACGCGATGGCCTCCGTCGAGGCCGCTTTTCGGGCGACGACCTTGGCCGAGATACTGGCGGAACCCACGAACAGCCCACCCTTGTGCGAGGTTGGCGTGAAAAGATAGGGGCGGCAGCGCTTCACTTCTCGACCTTCTCGACACGTTCCGAAATCTTCTTTCATTCCTTCGCCAGAATCGCTTTGGGTTACTTCATCCGGGCCGGGAAGCACTCGATGAACCGGGAGGATTGGGCCGCGTTCCGGGACTGCGCGGACGCCCGACTCGCGAGGTAGCTCCCATCGGCCCCGGCAAGGGCTGGTCGTGTTCGTCTTCGATGTCGCCGACGATTTCCTCCAGAATGTCCTCGAGCGTGAACAAGCCGAGTACTTTGTTCTCCTTGTCGCGGACGACGGCCATCGGGCGGCGCGTCTTGCGGAAGAGCTTCAGGGCGTTCGAGATCGATTCGTCCGGGTCGAGGAACTCCGCGGGATAGAGGGCGTCGTCGAGGACGACGGCGTGGCCGAGCGTCAGGAAGTAGAACAGGTTCTTCGTGTTCAGGATGCCGACGACGTTGTCGAACTGGCCATCGTAAACCGGCAGGCGCGTGTGCCCGCAGGCCCGGACGACTTCAAGCACCTTCGGGATCTTCGTGCGAAGTTCGAGGGCGTCCATCTTCTCCTTGGGGATCATGCAATCGCGGACGGTCTTGTCCGTCAGTTGGAAGACGTTCTTGACGATGTCCGCCTGATCGCTTTCGAGCAGGCCGGCCTCTTCCGTGTCGTCAACGAGCATTCGGAGTTCTTCGACCGACATCACAGAGTGTTGGCCATCGCCAACCTTGTAGCCGAGCCGCTTCAGCAGGAAGTTCCCCATTGCGTTCATCAACTTCAAGATGGGGCTCGTCGCTCGCGCGAAGTAGTTGAGCGGTCGGGCCGACCACAACGCGATCTTGTCGGCCGACTGGATCGCCATCAATTTCGGGACTTGCTCGCCGAGAATTACATGGAGAAACGTGATGATTGAGATCGAAACGAACGTGGCGAGCGAATGACGCGCGACCGGTTCAAGGCTTTCGAACCACGACTCCAAGAGTTTGGCCAGGACCGATTCACCGACCGCTCCGAGGGCGATGCTGGCCAAGGTAATGCCCAGTTGCGCGGCCGCGATGCTGCGCTCGAGGTCGGCCTGCGCGGCCGCGACGCCCGTGGCCCCGCGAACGTTTTGCTGGACCATCTCCTCGACGCGGGTCCGCCGCAAGGCGACGAGCGCGAACTCGACGGCCACGAAGAAGGCGTTAATCGCGATCAAGAGCGGAATGGCCAGGAGGCCGACGACGATCACCGCGGGGGCCTTTCACTCGGGTGGGCGGCCGATGGGACGCACGTTGCTTGCCAAACTCGGACTACGGAAGGCTAACTGTTATCTCGCGCGACTCGCGCCCGTCCGGTATTTCAACGACTCTGCCAACGCGACGGCCGTCAGGCCATAAAGCGATGACGGCGAGGTATTGATCTTGCGTTCGCGTTTTACACAACGCGAAAAACGAATAGCGACCCGACACTCTGGCAAGTACGCGAATCGGCTCACCTTGAAAAGGCTTCACATTGACTTTGGCGTTCAACTCGGGATCCGGCGAATTCACCATAAACTCCGCGTCATTACGACTCGAAGCAAGACAAAGTACGGATGTTGGCGGTTCGCCGTTCGGATCGATCTTCACAATCAGATCGTAACCGCCAACCCAGCGTTCCTCGCGTGCGAACTCGAACACCGCGAGGCCGCCGATCACCAGAGCCATTACCGTTAGGCAACGTCGTCGCATGTCGAAGCCCCGAAGAGCTTGGTATTCAGACCAACGGTCTGAGATTGTTCAGCCCAGGGCAAGATGGCGAAGCCATCGCCGCCCTGGGTCACGCTCACCAACAACCATGACATTCAGGCTGAAGGCCTGTGATAACCCAACTCCATCGCTTGGCCGATCACACTTCGTATCTCAGGCCGTTGGCCTGAATACGATTTGTAATGGCGGTTGCAACCCAGGGCGGCGATGGCTTCG
>JANLUE010000974.1:0-3179 GCA_031363325.1 Gemmataceae bacterium | reverse complement strand
CTCCGACGAACTCGATCGACCTGATCGAGGAACTCCAAATGCGACGGTGGGCCCGCGAGAACTACGTCGAGCAACCGAACCGCGACCGCACCTGGCACCCGGTGATTCACGACGAAATGGGTCGTAAGGACCACGAAGTTCCGCAACCGAACGTCGTCCGCCGCAACTAGCGGCGGCCGATCGATCGAGCAACGGAGTGTGGTCCGCGATGTCCCAGGGTCGCGGACCACACTCCGTGTCGTTTGAGTACACGGAACCGACGGGCGCAGCCCGCCGATGCCGAAGCGCAGCGAGGAGGAACCCGCAACGACCTGGCAGATGGTTTGCGGGCGGCGCCCGCCGAGGCCGAAGCGCAGCGAGGCGGAACTCGCAACGACCCGCCATCGAATAGATAAGAAGCCAGGCCCGCACTTAACCGGTACATCGTTGCGGATTCCGCTTCGGCGGGCTACGCCCGCACACACGTGGCGGTTCGTTCCGCCTCGCTGCGCCTCGGCCTCGGCGAGCTGCGCCCGCGAACCAAGAAATCTCACCAACCATTTTCCGGCCAACTCCGCCTCACTCGTTATCCTTTTCTGTTCGCAACTTGAGACGCTACACCTGGAGTCACCCCCATGGGCTTCTTTTCTGGACGGGCCACGTTTGCCCGCTATCGCATTGATGGCTCGCCCCCACGCCACTTTACCGAGGAACACCTCGAGCGCCTGAGCCAACACGCCGCGGGCCGAAAGCGCATGCTTTCGGGAGATGGCGTCGAGGCCGGCTGGTCGGCAGGGGACCACATCCTCGACACCAACTTCGATCAAGCCAAAAACGTGATCGACGATTTTCTGTACTTCGCCATGCGCATCGACACAATGAAGCTCCCGAGCGATCTACTCCGGGCGTATTACTCGATCGACCTTGCGGCCCTTTCGAAGAACAACCCGAGCGGACTGCCCAGCGCGCGCCAGAAGCGCGAGGCGCGCGAATCCGCCCGCGATCGGCTCGAAGAGGAAGCGAAGGACGGCCGCTACACCCGGCGCAAGGCGATCGAATGCGCCTGGGATCGCAAATCGAACGAACTCTGGTTCGGGACGACTTCCGTCACGCAACTCGATCGCCTCTACGTGTTGTTCAAGGACACGTTCGGCCACCCGATCGAGGCCATCACGGCCGGGCGACGAGCGTACGCCCTCGCGGAAGCCCATCAGCGAACCCGCAACGTGGACGATGCTTCACTATCGCCATTCGTGCCCGGGGTGTCGCCGAACGAGCTGACGTGGATACCGGACGAAGCGAGCCGCGATTTCATCGGCAACGAATTCTTGCTGTGGCTCTGGTACGAATGCGACGATGGCTCCGCGACGATCCCCCTGCTCGACGGGTCGGAGGCGACCGTGATGATCGCCCGAACGCTAACGCTCGAATGCCCGCGCGGCATCACGGGCCATGAGACGATCACCCACGAAGGCCCGAACCGATTGCCGGAAGCGCTGCGAGCGATTCAATCGGGCAAGTTGCCGCGCAAGTGTGGGCTCACGGTCGTTCGGCACGACGTGCAATACGAATTCTCGATTCACGCCGAGACGCTGGCCATCGGGGCCGCAAAAATCCCACCCCCGGAAGAGGACAACGACCGGGCCCGCCTCGACGCCCGCGCCGGCCAACTCCGGGATTTGGCGGAGGCTCTGGACTTGATGTTCGACGCATTCGGCCGCGAACGCTTCTCCGCCGACTGGCCGAAGAAACTGGCCAAGATGCAGCGCTGGCTGAGCCGCGAGGAACGCAAGGCGGCGTGAGGAATTCGGGGAGGTTGTTCCACCAATGATCGCGGAACACCAAGCGACTCAAGTGTTTGGCGTTCGGCGTCGCGACAACGGCACTCGAACCAATTACGTCCAGCGCCTGGAGCCGTTTCGGGTCGGATCCCCAGCTCACACCGTTTAGAGCTAGAATGTTCGTGCAACCTCTTTCATGATTCCCGTTAGGGTGAGTGACGGGATTCGAACCCGCGACGTCCTGAGCCACAGTCAGGTGCTCTAACCAACTGAGCTACACCCACCAACCCAAGTCATCTTAACCGGCCCCGCACGAGTGACAAGGGAGCGAGGCCGTTGGTTCAGTCTCCGCTGGAAGCCCTTCTTTACTTCGCCCCCTTCAGCGCCTCGATCACCGGCTTGACGTCCGTTTCGTTCACGGACTGCAGGGCGATCGTTTTGAGCACTTTGCCCTTATGGGCCACAACGATCGTGCAATGGGCGTCCACGTTGATGCCCCAGTTGTTCGGGCCGCTCGGCTCGCCTTCGAAGACGCCGAGGCTCGTGTTCGCCAGGCTCAGCGAGGTCTGCGCCTTGGGCAGATAGTCCTTCGCTTTGTCCACGTTTTCGGTCAGCCAGATTGCGGCGATGGCCGTCTTGTCGTTCGCTTCCTTCGCGTCCTTGTCGAGCACTTTCAAGAACCGCGCCATGGGTCGGCTCCAGTGCGCCTGTTGCACGAAGACGTAAACCGTCGGCTCGTCCTTTCGGTCCGCGACGTAGCTACCCTGCTTGCCTTCGATCGATCCGACCACCCCGAACACCTTGAAGTCGGCGACCTTCTCGCCTTCCTTCGGCCCCGAGGTCACATCGGCCCGAACGGACAGCGTAACGGCCAGCACGACGGCCACGCAGATTCGACGTTGCATCAGCGTCTCCTTAAAGATCGGGCGTGATTGCCAGTGGATATTCCGCCAGACTCAAGCCGAGCATTGGGATGGCTTGTAGCCGGCGCCAGCCACGAGTGACTCGAGTTTCTTCCGAACGCACGAAGTCCGGGTCGAGTTCCTGTTTCGCGAACGGGCCGGGACATTCGTGCGCCTCGAAGGCCGAATCGACCACGTACTGGGCGAGGCCGGGGTTACAGCGGACGTGTCGCTCCGGCGAACGATGCATCACTTCGAGCGGCACCTCGCCGAGCACGTAGCGCAGGTACAGGTCCGATTCGGTGATCGCCTCGACATCCCGGCCGCACACTTCGCAACGGTAACCTTCGTCGCAGCGGGCCATCGCCTTCGCCCCTCCTGATTCGGGCCGGATGTCTTTGCGTTCTCCACCCGAGATAGAGTAGAGGGTCGAAGCTACGGACGTCCGTACCCTGCGCGGCGGGCTTGAGAGATTTTAGGCGGTTCTGGCGACTCGGCCCGACAGTCCCCCTGTTCG
>JANLUE010000941.1:0-7865 GCA_031363325.1 Gemmataceae bacterium | reverse complement strand
TTGCGAGTTTGATATTGTTCGCTTTCGCTTGTTGAACGGCGTCTTCGATCTTTGGGTGGCTATCGACGTCAAACACGGCCCAGACCGCGTCGTAAGCGATGTTCCGGTCGCCCTCCTTCTTCGCAAGCTTCTCGGCCGCCTTTTTCAGTCTCTTCGCAATCTCCACGGCCGTCTTCGGCGTGCCGTGCTCGTCGGCGATCTGAATCGTCACGCGCGGATTGTGGCACGCTGCCGCGAAGCCACGAAGGTAGTTTGGTTCAGTCACGTCCCCTTCGGTCACCACGAGGATGATCGGCTTTGGCTTCAGAAAAGGCGTTCGACGCGCGGTTTTTTTGTGTCGGTCGCGACGGCGTTCCATGTTCATTCCGGAACGGGGATAAAGTTGCCCAGGAAGGGAATCGCTCCATACCGTCCCTGAAGATAACCCCGTTCGAGATTCTCCCCATTCCGCGGTTTGTAATCGGTCAGCGGGTAGAGGACAGTTGCTCCATCCTTCTTCTCCGTCAGCCACACCTGGTCTCGACGCAGAGCCGCTTCGCCAACGGTCGTGCCCAAGAGATTGGTGTCGTGTGTGGAAAAGATCAATTGGGCATTGTTCGGATTGCTCTTCGGATCATTGAACATCCGAACAAGTTCCCTCGCTAGGCAGGGGTGAAGGCTCGCTTCGAGTTCGTCGACGACGAGAATTCCGCCGTTCTCGAGTGCTTGGAGGATGTATGCGCCGATGCGGAACAGCGTTTTCGTCCCCGCCGATTCTTCTTCGAGCGGGAGCCATGCGTCGGCATAGGGGCCTTCGTGCTTGATCAAGAAGCGCGTCGGTCGCGACGGTCGCTTCGTCGCCGGGTCGATCTCGGACTTCACCACTTTCACGTCCGAGATTCCCAAGTCGGCATTATGCAACATTGTCCGAAACCGGTTCGCGAGATGGTCAGGGTTAGCAACAACACCGTTTCGGTTGTCGAGAATGGCGGCAATCAAGTTGTTCGTCGCCATTACCGACGGTCTTTGCCAGACGGCAAAGTTAAGGTTGACGTTAATCGGTCGAATCGACGCGAACCAAGAGTAGATTGGCGACAATTGCGCGTGACGGTTTTGCGCCGCAGCCGAAAGGAAAAGCGAGTTCGGACGAGTTACCTGTTCGACGGTCTTGTATTCGCCCTTCAGGCTATCGCCGTACTTGAAGACATTGCCAGGGTCGCGCTCAAACCAAGCCTGCTTTTTTCCCTTCGGAAAAGCGTACAGCCACTCCTCGGTAAAGCTCTCCGCTGTGGCGGAGAATCCATACTCGTAGCGAACTCCGTTTACGAGCATGACCGTTTCGAAATGCGACGGCTCTTCCTTCTTCTCTCCCCACGCGAAAGGATCGAGCGGTACTCCTTCCTCTGGTTCCGGAGACCACCCGCGATGAGACTCAATAACTGCGCCGCGCATGTAGGCGATGGCGGAGAGTACGTTACTCTTTCCGCTCGCGTTTCCGCCATAGATCACGGCGACGGGAAGTAGTGGCTTTGAGTAGCCGACTTCCTCTCTTGGTCGCGCGTCGTCCTCCTCGGGGCCCTTGTCGGCCTCAAGAGTCAAAACCTGCTCCTCTCGGAGTGAACGGTAGTTCTCCACGCGGAATTCGATGAGCATTTCTCGGCTCCTCTACCCGTCTGCGGGACGGCCAGAGACGGATTCATACCAGTTTTCTGCCAAAACGCCACCGAAATCGGTCCGCCGGGCCGTTTTCTACCGCAAATCATACACCGTTGAATCTACAGTGATGAAATTCGCAAATTCGGTTGTGGGAGCGTGCCTTAAGTCATAACCGTTGGCAAATCATTGCTTTAGACATAGACCACCGGACAACCCTCTCCCCGGCGCCCCCGTGAACTCCATACCGTCAGCGAACACCGGAATGCCCCGGCGCACCCGAATTGTAGCCACGCTCGGCCCGTCCACCGACCCGCCGGATGTCCTTCGGGCCATTTTGCGCGCGGGCATCGATGTGGCCCGCGTCAATTTCTCGCCTGGCCACCCGGCCGAGCTTAGCGAGCGGATCGCCCGCCGGCGCGCGGCGGCCGCCGAGCTGGGCCGCAACGTGGCTGTGCTTGCCGACCTGCCGGGGCCCAAGCTCCGCGTCCGGTTGGCCGAGCCGAGAACTTTGACGATCGGCGACGAAGTTGTGTTCGCCACCAGCCCGACACCGACCCAGTCGGACGAACTCGTCATCACCGAACCCGAGATGCTCCTCGACGTTCGGCCGGGCCATCGTCTGTTACTCGACGACGGCCGACTGCAACTCGAAGCGGCTCGTTGCGACAACGAACGCGTCGTGGCGAAGGTTACCGTGGGCGGCAAGCTCCTGCCGAACAAGGGCGTGAACCTGCCCGACACTCCACTGAGCATTCCAGCTTTGACTCAGCGCGATCGCGATGCCCTGGTCGTCGCCGCGAAAGCCGGCGTCGATTGGCTGGCGCTCTCGTTCGTGCGGACGGCCGAGGCCGCCGGCGAACTTCGACGTGAAGCGGCGGCTGCCGGCATCAACGTGCCCGTGCTGGCGAAGATGGAACGGCCCGAGGCGGTCGATCGAGCCGACGCGATCATCGCGGCCTTCGATGGCATCATGGTCGCGCGTGGCGACCTGGGGGTCGAGATTCCGCTCGAGCGCGTCCCGACCGTTCAGAAACACCTGATCGCTCTGGCCCGGGCGGCCGGGAAGCCCGTGATCACCGCGACGGACATGCTCGATTCGATGCGGCAAAACCCCCGGCCGACGCGGGCCGAAGCCGGCGATGTCGCGAATGCGATCTACGACGGAACCGACGCGGTGATGCTCTCCGGCGAGACGGCTGTCGGCCAGTATCCGATCGAATCAGTCACGTGCATGTCGCGGATCGCGATCGAAGCCGAGTCGCACCTGGCGGCGCTCGGTCATCCGGTCGCGGAACTTCGTCTTTCAGATTATTCGGTGGACGACCACATTACGCAGTCGGTCGTCGAGTTGGCGAACCGCGTCGGTGCCGACGCGATCATCACGCCGACACTCTCCGGTCGAACGGCCCGGTTGCTCGCTCGCCATCGCCCCAAGGCCGCGATCATTGCCCCGGCGCCGACGGAACAAGTCCTGCGCCAGATGGCCATCATCTGGGGCCTGCGACCTCTGTTGATGGACTACTGCCGACGGAATGGCGACGATCGGATGACCGGAGCCGTCCGCGCGGCCTTCGAGGCCGGTGCCGTCAAGGAGGGGGCCCGGGTCATTGTCCTGGCGGGCCACCCCGTCGAAGGTGGCGAACATCTGCCGACAATCCAACTGGTCCGCGTGGCGAGCGATGGGCACGCGGTAGAGCCGTGATCCATTGCGACGAATGTCGCGTCAGTCGACTTTCTTGACCGTGAGAATGTTGAGCTTGCGCTTTTCCAATTTGGCCGTGAGGCCCGTTTGCGCGGCGAGGTTTTTCAGGACCGATTCCGGATCCCGGTCTTGCGCCCGCTCGGCGGCCGTGACGGGCGACCGATAGTTGAAGTGCCACTCGACGCGCTTCGGGGCGTTCTTGATGGTGCCGAGCACGATTCGCCCTTCGACGAACCCTTCGATGTGGTCGGCCATTTCTTGCAGCGTGCCACTGCCCCCGCCGCCGATCCCGCGATCGGTCAACTCGAAGCCGTACAACTCGATCTGATTTTCCTTGCGATCGGCGAGCGGCTTCGTGACGTATTCTCCGGACAACACGTAGACTTCGCGTTCGACTTCGTCGATCACGAGCGCCAACGGCAGTTCGCATTCCCGGCGAAGGACTTGTTGCAAGCGGGCCGCGACTTTGACCGGATCGGCGTCGGCTCGAACCACGAAGTCGCCGGTCACTTTGTGTTCCAGTAGCTCGGCGTCGCCTTCGGTGCGGGTGTGGCCGAAGCCGGTCGTCATGTGAAGCAATTGCACGAGCCGGACCCCCTCGTCGGGCTTGATCGGCATCGTTTGCTGGGTGAGCCGATCGACCGGCCAACCGTCCTTCCAGCCGAATTTGGTGAAGCGGTCGGAACTGTCACCGGCGATGGCGGCCTCCGGTATCTCGAGCTTGTTCGCTCGATAGTGCTCGCGAATGTTCTCCCGAAAATACTCGGCCCGACAGTCCGGATACGGCGGCGCGACCCGGCGAAGCAACTCGCCGTCCTTGAGCCCGTAGATCTTGCGGAACTCGGTTTTCCAGGCGGGCTCCTTGGCTGGCGCCTTTGGCGCGGCAACGTCCGATTTGCGGACCGGCTCGACTTGCTGAGCCGACGACGGAATGGCGGCGACGATTCCCAACAGGACGGCCGTCAGCGCGACAACGCCGATACCCAGTTTGCGAAGCAACACCATTTTGGCGCCCTCAAGAATAGTGACGCGATCCATCGGCGTGGCGGCGGCCGAATCGTACCGAACAACATCCCCCATGACGAAGCACGATCGTCGCGAAGGCCGACTCATCGGAGAAACGGGCGGATTGGGCGAGCGGGGCGTTGGCGGGATGTTGAAAATATACCTCGCCGACTGGCGAAAAGCGATGGGATTTCGCGCGAAACGCGAGCCGCCATGCGATACACTAACTCCGGACGCAGAAAGACCTTGCTGACCGAGCCCTCCCATGTCCGCCCCTGAAGCCATTACCGATACGATCCTCAAGCCGGCCGAAACCGTGGCCGTCCCGGCCGACGAACGCGGCACCTGGTTCCGACTCTATCGCTTCCACGACGAACTCGAAGCGACCACCGATCTGATGACCGAACTGACGGCCACATTGCGATTGGCCAAGCCGGAATGCGGCGCGGACCTGGCGTTCTGGTACTCGGGGCCGAAGTTGCAATCGGTCCTGACCGATGGCGTTCGCGCCACGCCGGCCGAGCGCGAATGGTGTCAAACCGTCGCGCGCACCGTGCTCGATGGATTCGCGCCGGATGTGCCGCTCGGCTCGGTGGATGCGGCCGCGCTCGCCGACATCTCGCCCCGCCCAACGGCCTCGGCGTTCGTGCGACTTCGACCGTTCCGGCTCGGCTGCGTGGTCGTCGCGTCGTTTCGACCGGGGCACGTGTTCGGGCCGGACACGTTGGCCGTGCTGCGATACCTGGGCCGAGCGCTGTATCTGCATCAGAAACATTCGCTCGTCGCGCGTGGCCTACGTGGCTCGCTGATGGGGCTGTTCCGTTCGCTCTTGAACATCGTCGATGCCCGCGATTCGTACCTGACCGGGCACAGCGAACGCGTCGCCCGAATCGCTCGACGGATTGGCGAAGAGATGGACCTGCCGGAAGCCACGTTGAACGATCTTTACCTCGCGGGATTGCTTCACGATGTCGGGACGCTCGGCGTTCCCGACGAAGTGACGATGTGCCCGGTGAAACTCACGGGCGAGCAGATGGCGCAGATGCGCCGACATGTACTCATCGGCGACGAACTGCTCGCCAGCTCGAAGCACGTCGATCGCCTTCGGCCGGGCGTTCGCAATCATCATGAACGCTGGGACGGCAAGGGTTACCCGGACGCGCTGGCCGGCGAAGCGATCCCCCTCCTGGCGCGCGTGATCGCCGTGGCCGACGCCTGCGACGCCCTGATGTCGGCCCGCCGTTATCGCCCGCCGTTGAGCCCGCCACAGATCGAGGCCGTGTTTCGCCGCTTCGCGGACATCCAATGGGACCCTGGAGTCGTGGCCGCGTTCTTGAAGTGCAGTTCGGACATCTTCCCGCCGATCTACCAGAAGGGGGTCGGCGATTCGGCGATGTACGCCCTCTCCGAAGTCGTGTCGGCCGAAGTCGAGCGCTCGACCATCTTCCACCAGGCGTTGGACGATAGCTCGGGGCGGGGTCGGGTCTGAGAGGCTGGCCTAGTTCGGATCAGTCGCCTTTCGCGGCCCCCACCAAGTCCAGGAATCGGGCCACCGCGGCGCGGCCGTAGATCGGTTGACGCCACTGTTTAGACTTGGCGAACGGCCGACTCGGCGCGAACCCGGCCGCTCGCAACCAACGTCGAATCATCTGGAGTTCCGCCTTCGACCGAGCAACCAGTCGGACTTCGTCGCCCTTCTTGTAGCGCGTGTACCCATCGGCCGCGAGACGGTCGGGGTTTTGCCAACGGACGTATCCATTGCGGTGGAATACGGCCGTCAGTTGCTCGACGACTTCGGTCGTTGACGCGATCTTGGCCACGCACAAGCCCTCATTATCCCGCCCATCGGATCCTAAGCGTTCCATGCCGAGTATGCAAGACGACGCGATCCCCGTCGGGGTCTTCGAACGTACGACCCAATTTATCCCAGTTCGGGTTGAACGCCGCGACATCGCGAGGCCGCGCCGCCCAGAAGAGCAGCGAGACTCGGGCCGCCCCGTTTAGCGACGACATTTGCGGCGTCGAACCGTATCGCGATCGCGGCACGACCGTGAAATTGCCGAGCGGCGATCGCGACGTGTGATCGAACGGCCGTGGCGAATACCTTCTGAGCGATACAACTGGCTACGACGCGAGCCGCGAATTCTCGGGAACGTGGACGTGACTCGACCGGGCACGTTGAATGGCCGAATTGGCGACGACGAAGGAACGGACGTTGGCATACGCGACCGCGCAAGTTCCCCGTCCCGCCGAGTTATCCCTTCCAGCGCGACCGTCGCGTCCGCTATGATTCGTCCATCGAATTGAGGCCACGGATTCGGCCCGGTGGAAGGAGTTGGCCGTGCGACGTGCCGCGTTTACCCTCATCGAATTGCTCGTCGTTTTGGCGATCATCGCGATCCTGATCGGCCTGTTGTTGCCGGCCGTCCAGAAGATTCGCGAGGCCGCCAACCGGCTCCGCTGCGCCAATCACTTGAAACAAATCGGCCTCGCGATCCATAATCATCACGATTCGATCGGCTCGTTCCCGCCGGGCTACACCGTGACGGGGACGGACAATCTCGAGATGGGTGGGTTCAGCGGGTTCGTGCCGATCCTGCCGTACATCGAGCAAGACAACCTCGGCCGACGCTGGGATTTGAAGGGAAAATGGTACGAATCGCCGAACGCGGACCTCGTCTCGGTGGAAGTCAAAATCTACTATTGCCCGAGTAATCGCACGACGGGGGCGGTCGATTTCTCCTTCCTGGTGGCCCAGGCCGGCCGACCGCTGCCGAATCCGGCCTCAACCGACTATCTGCTATCCAAAGGGGCGAACGCCGCCCTCTGTGAGTTCAATCAACTGCCAGCAGCCGGCCGCGGGGCCTTCGACGTGAACTCACATATTCGGTTAACTGAAATCACTGATGGAACGAGTCAGACGTTTCTCGCGGGTGAAGGGACCGGCCACAATCGAAGGTTTGGTTATCGCCGGTACTACTCGGACACGACCCCGGCGACCGCGATGCTATTCTCCGGTCAGTCGCCGTGGATCGATCAAAGTTGGTCGGCCGGCCCGGCGGCGACGACGGCCCTGAATTCGCTCGGCCTGATGGGCGGATCGTGCCTGGGGATCACGGCCATACGCGGCGGGCACGCCGACCCGTTCAACGAGCCAATGAACAATCCCCTGGCCTTGCCGGGCTTCGACTGCAACAACGGCTGCGTGAACGTCGGGACGGCACCCGGCACGTACGACACGTCGGCCGGCTTCCGAAGCTTACACCCCGGCGGTTGTCAATTCCTGTTCTGCGACGGCAGCGTGCGCTTCGTCAAAGAATCAATCGACGCGCCGACGTACCGGGCGTTGTCGACGATCGCCGGCGGTGAAGTCATCGGGGATTACTGAAGTAGTCGGCGGAGCGAAAGACATCGCTCCGCTCGACGATTATCACGGGAAGTTCAAGAGCGTTTCGCCCGTCGTCCCGATGTCGGTCCCGAGCCCGCCATCGAGCGTATCAGTCCCGGAGCCGCCGTCGAGCGA
>JANLUE010000918.1:0-4748 GCA_031363325.1 Gemmataceae bacterium | reverse complement strand
TCACCTGAAATCGCCCGGCGGGCAGCGGGCTCATCGGGCTGAACCCCGGCGGTTGCGGGTCGATGATCAGCCCGCCACGCTTGCCGCGAATCCACTCGGCCAACTTTCGATCCGGCGAAACCGGGACGATCGACTTCTCGGGTTCCTTCTTAACCTGGCTCGGCGGAGTTACTGGTGTCGGGTCCAATTCGGATTTCTGATCCGATTTGGCCACAAAGCGAACGACGACCCCGATCGCGATTCCGACGAATACGATCGCCGCGCCGATCCAAATCAACCGAGGTCGTGTTCGCGAAACGGTCACGGGCTTGGCCCGGCTCGCGAACACGGGCACGGTGGTGTCCGGTCGTAGCGTCGGTTCGACGCCGGACGAATCGACGACCGACCAGGGGTCGGACTCCGTCGGTGAATCGAGGTCGGCCATCGGCACGGTCGTCGACGCGACGAGCAAATCCGCGAGCGCCGTGGCGGTCTCGGCGGCCGAACCGGGTCGATTCGCCGGGGACTTCTCCAGAAGTCGCAAGACGAGATCGCTGAGCGCTTCGCCAACCGCCGGGTTCAATTGACTTGGCGGGGTCGGTTCGTGCGTGGCGAGCGAGATCGCCAGGGCGGTCACGTTCGCGCCGGCGAAGGGGCGTTGGCCGGTCGTCATCTGATAGAGTACGACGCCAAGGCTGAACAGATCGCTGCGGCCGTCGAGCGATTCACCGCGGGCCTGCTCCGGCGACATGTAGGCCGGCGTGCCGATCACGGCCCCGGACCCGGTCAGGTCGTCTTCGCCGGTCGGCATCAGAGTCGGCCGGGCGAGCCCAAAGTCGAGAATGCGGACGCGACTCGCCGGCGCTTCGAGCCAGATGTTCGCGGGCTTGATGTCGCGATGAATCAGGCCCGCCTCGTGGGCGGCCGACAAGCCAAGCGCAATCTCGAGTGCGATCCGAACGGCGTCGGCGACCGGCAATCGCCCCGGCCGACGCAATCGATCGGCGAGGCTTTCGCCCTTCAATAGTGGCATCGCCAGCCAAACCGTCTGGTTGTCGTCTCCAACCTGGAAGATCGGCACGATGTGATCGTGCTCGACGGCCGCGGCGGTTCGCGCTTCGCGGATGAACCGTTGCTTCGCCTTCGGGTCGGCGGCCACGCTGGGCAACATGACTTTGAGCGCGACGAACCGTTTCAGGCCGGGGTCTTCGGCTTTGTAGACAGCCCCCATCCCTCCCGCGCCGAGTTTCTCGAGTACGCGATACGGCCCGAGTCGGCCGAGTTCGCCGGGCTTCTCGGCCGGTCGCAGGCCAATCGATTCGTTGACGGGCGGAACGAAGCTCGGTTGCGAAGTGGCCGTCTCGATGAGCGCGGCCCAGACATCGGCCGGCAGGCCGGGGAAGCGCGAAGGATAGTCGAGCGCGGCGATCGCCTCGCCCACCTGGCCCGCCCGCTTGCGGTAGTGGATGTCGAGCTTGACCAACTCGCCGATCAAGGCGGGTCGATCGACTTCGGGCACATCGGTCAAGTAGGATTCGATCGTGGGAGTTTGGCCGGCCCGCCAGGCCGCTTCGAAGCGCTCGCAGACCGGATCGATTCGACGTAGGCGGGAAACGTTCGGCGGCACGACGTGGGCTCCAGGGCGGTCATTCGCGGTCGGCCTGTTCCCAAATGCCGCGGATCAGGGCGATTCGACGTTCGACCGTGGCCGGGGCACAGCCGAGTTTCGCGCCAATTTCCGAGTTCGTGTTCCCGTCCATCTTCCACAAGGCGATTCGCCACAGTTCGGAATCGCCGAGCAAGTCGAGCAGGTGCAGAAACTCTTCGGAGACGGCCGCTTCCAGTTCGGGAGAGTTGCCGCCGACCATCGCTTCGAGAGCCGCATCATCGGCCTGGACCCGGGCCTGCGGCCCGCCGCGCTTCAAGCGATTCTGGTCGCGAACGAGTCGGGCGGCCTTGCGCGAGGTGATCGTCATCAGGACGCGCCACAGGCTGTCTTTGGCTTGTACGTCGTCGAACTCGCCTCGCTTGGCCCGGCGACAGAAACTATCGAAGGCACTGATCGCGACATCTTCCTCGTCGGCGATCGCCCGACGATGAAATCCAGCGAGCTTCACACGGGCGAGGCCCACGAGTCTCGGGAAGTATCGCGACCACAACTCGCTCGCCGCGACCTCGTCGCCGGCTTGCAGGCGTTCGTACCAACCGGCGATCGAGTCCTCGACGGACATACGGAGTTCCAAGTGTTGCGAGATCGACGATTTTAGGCCCGCCGGGGGCGAGACGCAAGCACCGTGTTCGCTCCGTATAAAGTCCTGGTGTCCATCGCCGACCTTCGTATCGAATACAGCCAGCGCGGCCTGACCGAGTCCGACGCCGGGGACGACCCGGTTCGACTCTTGCAGGGGTGGCTCGATCAAGCGATTCTGGCCGGCGTGCCCGAGCCGACCGCCATGACCCTCGCCACCTGTGCGGCCGACGGGTCGCCATCGGCCCGCGTCGTCCTGCTGAAGCTGTTCGACGAGCGCGGCCTGGCGTTCTTCACGAACTATAACAGTCGCAAGGGCGACGAACTCGCGAATAACCCGCGGGCGGCAATCGTCTTGTTCTGGCCGGCCCTCGAACGCCAGATTCGCGTCGAGGGGCGTATCGAGCGAACGTCGGCGACGGAGTCCGACGAGTATTTCGCGTCCCGACCGTTGAACAGTCGACTCGGGGCCTGGGCATCGGCCCAGAGCGTGCCGCTCGCCGGCCGCGACGAAATGGAACAATTGTTCCGCGCGGCGGCCGACCGGTTCCCCGATGCCGAAGTCCCCCGACCGCCGCACTGGGGCGGCTATCGACTGGTGCCCGAGGCCTTCGAGTTTTGGCAGGGCCGACCGAGTCGATTGCACGACCGGATTCGCTTCCGGAAGTCGGCCGACGGCTGGCAACGAGACCGCTTGTCCCCCTGAGAACCTGATCACCCCAAGGAGTTTGCACGTGTTTCGAATGTTGACCGCCGCGTTCGCCGCGACCGCCCTGGTGGCCCCGACAATGGCCGAGGAGAAGAAAGTGACCGGCCCCCTGAGCTTCACCTTGAAGGACATCAAGGGCGAGACCGTCGAACTGTCCAAGTTCAAGGGCAAGGTCGTCCTGCTCGTGAACGTGGCCAGCCAGTGTGGCCTCACCAAGCAGTACGAAGGCCTCCAGGGCCTGTACTCGAAGTACGAGAAGGACGGCTTCGTGATCGTCGGCATCCCGGCCAACGAGTTTGGCAAACAGGAGCCGGGCACGAACGAGGAGATTGAAAAGTTCTGCAAGTCGAAGTTCAGCGTCACCTTCCCGATGATGTCCAAAATCGTCGTCAAGGGCGAGGGCATCGACCCGCTGTACGCCTACCTGACTTCGAAGGACACGAACCCGAAGCACGCGGGCGAAATCTCCTGGAACTTCGAGAAGTTCCTGGTCGGCCGCGACGGCCAGCTCGTCGACCGATTCGCCCCGCGCACGACCCCGAGCGACGAGAAACTCGTCGCGGCGGTCGAGACGGAATTGAAGAAGAAGTAACGCGCTCACGAATCGGCTTCGACGCGGCCGGGGCATATTGCCCCGGCCGCATTCGTTTTCGGGCCAACGGAAAATACAATCGACCCGACCAGCTTTCGCCGAGAGAGTACCGACATGGCCCGTGACGACGACCGACCGCGCCGACGCGATCGGGACGAAGACGATCGACCCCGACGCCGGGACTACGATCGGGACGAAGAAGTGGACGATCTAGACGACGTGCCGTCCGCACGGCCGCCCCGTCGAGCGCCGCGCTCGAGCGGCGGCGATGGATTCGCGACGCTGGTCCCGTACCGCAACGGCCCGGCCCTGGCTGCCTACTACTGCGGCGTGTTCGGGCTGATCCCGTTCCTCGGCTTCCTGCTTGGGCCGATCGCGATGATCCTCGGCGTGATCGGGATCATGAAAAAGAAGAAAGACCCGCGCGTCCACGGAACCGGCCATGCGATCGCGGGCATCGTACTGGGTGTGATTGATGTCGCCTTGTGGCCGATCGTGGTCTTCGTCCTCCGCGAGAAGTTGAACTGATCGAAGCGCGAACATATCGTCGAATCTCGATCGTGTCGTGGGCTCGAACCCGCCATCTCACGGCCCAGGCCTCGCACCGTAGAAGGCCTTCGCGCGGGCCGCGTGGGCTTCGATCTTCTTGTCCAATTCGCGACGCTGCTCTTCGACGCTCGTCGGCAAGGTTTCACGCTGTGCGCTGTCGGCCAACTGCTCGTCGTCTTCAAAACTCACACCGGGGCCGGTGCCCCACCTCGCGACCCAGCCGGGGGCCTGGCGCAACACATAGTCTTCGATGGCCAGACTCAGGGACTCTTCCGGAAGCGGTTCATCCTTGCCGATCGGGAGTTCGGTAATCGCGGCATCCTTGATCCGGATCGCGCGGGCGTAGGCGATCTCCCGGAAAGGGACTGTGCCGTTCTTCGTGTTCACGTCTTTCAAGTTGCGGTCGGCCACCCGCAAAACGAACGCGACCCCGTCGCGCGGTGGAGCTTTGTAGGCTTCCTTGCTTTTCGCGTCGAAGATCTCGATCTCCGAAGGCCAGCCACCGTTTAGCTTCGTCAGGAGTTCGCGAGTCTGCTCGTCCTTGGCCATCCCCGGAAACAGCTCGCGCCAAACCGCCTTGCACTTGTCCGCGTCCGTCGGTGCCCCCAGCTTGATGGGCCGCACGAAATAGGTCCAACCAAAGACCGAAAAAGTCGACTCGCGCGAATGCG
>JANLUE010000898.1:0-3882 GCA_031363325.1 Gemmataceae bacterium | reverse complement strand
CCGTCGCCGTTGACATCGGCGAAGCGATTGACTCGAGCGCGGTTCGTCGTCTGCGCTCGGCGAATGCTCGTCACGTCCGAGTTGTCGATCAGACCATTTCCGTCGAAGTCGCCGGGCAGCACGCCGAACGTTCGCGTGTAGTCGCTCGCGATCGCGTTGCCGCTCAGGTCCTGGACCGCCGCACCGCTCAGCTTCAATGTGTAGCGGCCGATCGGCAAGCCGCCGGCCAGGGTCCACACGCCGGTCCGAGTCGTCGCCGCGCCCGCGTAGGTCAACGCGACCGAACCGTTCGGCCCGGTCAGCGTCAATTCGGTCCCGGTCAAGGCGACCATCTCGGAGAACTGGAACTCGAATCGATTCACGGTCGACCAGGGCAGGATCGACCGGGTCAGGCCCGCGAAGTCGGCCACGCCGCGCGTGCCGTACCGCAACCGGGCGACAGCGATCGTCGGCCGCGTCGTGTCGGAGATGGTCAGGTTTACCGTCGCGGTATCGGTGCCGCCCCGATCGTCCGTGATCGTGTAACTGAACGAATCGGTCCCCGCGACCGCGATGCGCGGCGTGTACACGAGCCGGTTGCCGGAGCGGGTCAGGTAGCCGTTCGTCGGGTTGGTGAAGCTGAGGATTCGCCTTGGGTCGCCGTCAATGTCGGTATCGTTGGCGGCCGGGTCGATCGTGGTGCCGCGTCCGAGGTCCGCCGCGAAAACGTCGTCGATCGCGATCGGGGCGTCGTTCACGGAGTTGATTTGCAACGACACCGCGACGACGTTGGAATCGACCGTGCCATCGTTCGCTTTGTAGGTGAACGAATCCGTTCCGAAATAATTCAGGAACGGCGAGTAGGTGAACGTCCCATTCGCGTTCAACGACAGCGTTCCGTGCGCCGGGTCGGTGACCTTGATCGCCGTCAGCAAATTGAGATCGACATCGGTATCGTTGGCGAGCAAGGTCGGCGAAACAACCGTCCGTGGCGTGTCCTCGTTGAAGACGTACGGCCCGTCATCCGTCGCGACGGGCGCGTCGTTGATCGGGTTGACCGTGATCGAGACGGTCGCCGCGGCCGAGTCGAAGACGCCGTCGTTCGCCTTGTAGGTGAACGAGTCCGGGCCGAAGTAGTCGGCGGTCGGCGTGTAGACGAACGAGCCGTTCGCATTGAGCGTCAGCGTCCCGTGCGCCGGGTCGGTCAACTTGGTCGCCGTCAGGGGGCTATTTTCTGCGTCCGTATCGTTGCTCAGCACGCCCGGTGCGGCGATGTTCAAAACGCCGTCTTCATTCACCGAGAATCCATCCGGCACGGCCACAGGGGCGTCGTTGAACGAATTGATGGTGAACGTCACGGTGACCGTATTGGAGTCGACGGTACCGTCGTTGACCTTGTAGGTGAACGAGTCCGGCCCATCGTAGTCGGCGGCGGGCAGGTAGGTGAACGACCCATCCGGGTTCAGCGTGAAACTGGCCGCGTGGGCAGGCGGTGCGACGATAACGGCCGACAGCGTGTCCGTGCCATCAATGTCCGTATCGTTCCCGAGCACACCCGGCGCGTCGACCGAGAGCAGCGTGTCTTCATCCACCTGGAAGCCATCGGCGACGGCTGTCGGCGGGTCGTTCACCGGCGCGACGATAATTCGCACCGACGTGACCGCGCTCGACTCCTGGCCATCAAACGTACGATAGCTGAAGAAATCGTCGCCATTGTAGTTTGCGTTCGGCGTGTAGACGAACGACCCGTTCGAACCGAGCAACGTGGTGCCGTGCGTCGTGTTGAACACGAGGCTCGCAGTGAGTGGGTCGCCATCCGCGTCCGTATCGTTGAAGAGCACGCCCGTGGGCGGTTGCGTGAGCGTCTGATCTTCGAACGCGTTGAACGTATCCGTCACGCCGACCGGGGCGGCGTTCACCACGATTTGCCACATGCCTCGGCCAGTTGTCGCCGCCGCCAGAATGCGCTGGGCCGGCGAGTAGTCCAGGTCGCGAACCTGGACGTTCGGCAACTCGGTGCGATACTTCGCCCAGCTCACGCCCAGGTTCGTCGAACGATAGACGCCCGAGTCGGTCCCGACGAAGAGCAAGTCGTCCGCCGTGCCGGTTCCGCGTTCGACGAGTTGCAACGTCCACACGGGCAGGTCCGGCAGGTTGCTCGAGATATCGGACCAACTCGAGCCGCCGTTCGAGGTGCGGAACACGTGTTTGTTCGAGCCGGTGAACACGTTGCGGACCGCGTAGACGATGTTCGCGTCCGTCGGGTCGACTTCGAGATCGTAGTCGGCCGAATTCGTGCCGGTGCTTCGCTCGGTCCAACTCGTACCGTTGTTGGTCGTGACGAAAATCTTGCCGCCGGCCGTCACGTAAATCGTGCTCGGGTTGGTCTTGGAAATTGCGATATCGTCGATCGCGCCCGGGGTACCCGGCAAGGCGACGCCGAGCTGCGCCCAACTCGCGCCACTGTTCGTGGTCACGTTGACGACATCGGTGCCGAGCAACAATCGAGTTGGGTCGCTCGGGTCCATCACGAACGCGGGATACTTGTTCGCCTTGTCCGGGTTCACGATTCCCGACGCGATCGACGACCAGGTATTGCCGCCATTCGTTGACTTGCGAACGAAGTCCCCCGATCCGAAAACGGCCTGCGGCGACGCGTGATAGACGACGGTCGGCGTGGCCGGATCGACGATCGTGCGGCCTCCATCTCCTCCATCGACCAGGTCCCAGACATAGTCGTCGCCAAACCGCCCCGTCCCGAGGTTCGGCGCGCCGGCATACGAGCGATCTGGGTTGGTCGGGTCGAGTCCGACGGCGTTGAGTTGCGCGATCTGCAAGCCATCCGGGCCCGCGCGATTCATGTTCGTCCAGGAAATCGAACCGACCGTCGCGTTGTCGAGCCGCCACAGGCCGGCGTCGTTGCCGTCAAGAAGTTTGCCCGTCGCGTCGAACGCGATCGCGTGGTGGTTGGAACTCGGATCCTGGCTGCCGGTCGAACCGATGGCGATCGGAGACCAACTCTGCCCCGAATCGACCGACTTCAACACCGCGTTCGATCCGCTGGCACCGCCGAGGTAAACGATGTTCGAGTTGCCGGGATTGATGCCGATCGATTGAGCGTACCAGCCGAGGTTGCCCATGTAGTTGACGTTCGGCGTCCGGTTCGACCAGCCCGCGCCGCCGTTCGAAGTCTGCCAAACCCGGAGCAACCGGCCGAACGTGGCTGTCGCCGCATCCTGCATCGAGACGATCAATACGTTCGAGGCGGAGGGGGCGATTTGCAAGTTGATGCGCCCGACGGCCGTTCCATTGGTGATGTCCGTCTGCAACGTCCAGCTCGCGCCGCTGTCGGTCGATTTGTAAACGCCGTTCTTGGAACTGCCGTTGATGTTGCCGACCGCGCACCACACGGTGGTTGGCGTGCTCGGATCGACGGCCACATCGGTGAACGCGTCGGCCGACGTGATGCTCGTGGTCGTATTGGTCCAGGTGCTCCCGCCGTCCGTGGTCTTCCAGACGCCGAACGT
Organism: Gemmataceae bacterium; assembly: GCA_031363325.1. GTDB lineage: Bacteria > Planctomycetota > Planctomycetia > Gemmatales > Gemmataceae > SIAJ01. Next base: position 376 of record JANLUE010000898.1, on the reverse strand, counting down.
CCCGACGCCATTCGTGGCCGGCCCGGTCGCGACATAGACGATGTTCGCGTCGGTCGGATGAACGGAAATCCGCGCGATGGCCCGCCGATCGAACGGCGTGGCCCCGATCAGCGACCAGGTCGCCCCGCTATCGGTCGACTTCAGAATTCCTCGGCCGTAGTAGGAATCGGACGAGTTCGTCGCTTCGCCCGTGCCGGCGTAGAGAATCCGCGCGTCGCTCGGCGCGATGGCGATCGCCCCGATCACCAGGGACAATTGATCGTCGGTGAGCGGCGTCCACGACGTGCCGCCATTGATCGTCTTCCAAAGCCCGCCTCCCGCCGAGCCGACGTAGAAAATGTTCGCATCGGTCGGGTGGGCCGCGTTCGCCGTCACC
>JANLUE010000890.1:0-4841 GCA_031363325.1 Gemmataceae bacterium | reverse complement strand
GCTGGCGGCGATCGACTCGCTGCGGCGTTCGCTGCTCGGGCCGTGCGATTCGGAGTTTCCGCGCGTCCCGGGGCACGAACTGCTCAACGAAGTCGGTCGTGGTGGGATGGGCGTCGTCTATCGGGCCCGGCACCTGGCGCTCAAGCGAATCGTCGCCTTGAAGATGTTGCCCGGCGGGTATCTGGCCGAGGATCGACTTCGTCAAGCGTTGCGAATCGAAGCGGAGGCCGTCGCCCGGTTGCAGCACCCCAACATCGTTCAGGTTCACGATGTTGGCGAAGCGGACGGTCGGCCATTCTTGAGCCTCGAATTCGTCGAAGGCGGCGGGCTCGATCGGCAACTGGCCAAGGCGCCGATGGCAACTGCCGACGCCGCGTCGCTCATCGAATTGCTCGCGCGCGCGATGGCCTACGCCCACGACCGGGGGGTCGTTCATCGCGATTTGAAGCCAGCCAACGTGTTGATGGCCGACTCGCGAACTCCGAAGATCACGGACTTCGGTCTGGCGAAACTCGTCGATGGCGAAGGCTCGCACACGCGGACCGGAGCGGTTGTTGGCACGCCGAGCTACATGGCCCCGGAGCAGGCGGCCGGTCAGGCGAAACACCTCGGCCCACTCGCCGACATCTATTCGCTCGGCGCGATCCTGTACGAGACGTTGACGGGCCGACCGCCGTTCCGGGCTGCCACCACCTTGGAGACGCTCGATCAGGTCCGTTCGCGCGAGCCCGTTCCGCCAACGCGATTGCAACCGGGCGTGCCAGCCGACCTGCAAACGATCTGCTTGAAGTGCCTGGAGAAATCCCCCGACCGGCGCTACCGTACGGCGACCGATCTGGCCGACGATCTGCGGCGATTCCTCGATGGCCGCATCATCCTCGCCCGACCCGTCGGGCCGATCGCCCGCGCCGGCAAGTGGGCGCGACGTCGGCCAGCGACGGCGGCACTCGTCGGCCTGAGCATCACAGCGAGCATCGCGGGGCTCGTTGGCCTGGCGTGGCACGAATCGACGTTGCGCGCCCAGGTGAAGCGAGCCGACGAGAAGGAAGCCGAAGCCCGCCGACAACGCAATGTCGCGCTCGACAACTTTCGCAAAGCGCACGTCGCGCTCGATGAAATCTACTCGCGGCTCGAAACCGACTCGTGGCGGATCGACGACTCGCGCTCGATCGCCTTGCGGACGGATTTAGTGACTTCGACGCTCCACTATTACGAACAAGTTCTCCGCGATAGCGACGACCCGGACCCCGACGTTCGACTTGGTCGGGGGCTGGTCTACTTGTACGCCGGTCGCTTGCGTGGCCTGTTGAAGGACAAGGTTGGCGAGCGTCGCGACCTCGCGGAGGCCGAGCGTCGGCTGGGCGAACTCGTCGCCGATCTTCCGGACGTGGCCATCTATCAACGGGAATTGGCCTACGCCAAATATCGACTCGCGTCCGCTTTCTTTGAATCGGATCGAGCCTTCGCGGAGGCGGAATTGAAACGCGCTCGCGACCTGGTCGCCCCGTTGGCGGTCGGCCCGAATCGGCTCATCGAACGGCGCTTGCTGGGTCTGTGTCACATGCGGTTGGCGCAGATCGTCGGGCCTTCGCCGACCTTGAGTGCGCACGCTCAGTCGGCGATCGAAGTCTGGTCGGCCCTGACGGCCGAGGTGCCGACGGACGCCGAGTATCGCCTCTGGCTGATTATCACGCTCCATCAAGTTGGGCTTGGACACATGCTCGCACGGGACGGGGGAAACCTCGAACTGATTCGCAACGAGGCGGCGCTCGCCTTCGGTCGCGAGCGTACGCCCATAACGAATTCCTACGATCAATCGGCCGCCGGGTTTTTGGCGGAACTCGATCGGTTTGCGGGCACGCTTGCTTATCTCGACAATCGCCCCGTCGAAGCTCTCGAGAATTACGAAGCCGGCATCGCCCTCCTCGTACCGGTTCTGAAGGGCGAGCCAAAACATTGGTCGTGCCGAATGGCGATGGCGGGACTCAGTTACGGGCGTGCGAAGGCACTGAAAGAAGTCGGTCGAATCGACGATTCGCTCGCGGAGTGGGATCGGGCCGTCGAGTGGGCCGAGGGGCATCCGACGGCGACCGACGTGGCGGACGCACATCGCATCGAACGAGTGAAGTCGCTGGTGGATGCCGGCCGCACGAGCCAGGCCCGCACGGCGGCGATCGAATTCGCCGACCGACCCAAGTCGGAGACCGGGGCCCTCTTCGAACTCGCGGCTGTGTTCGTGCGAATTCGCGAGCTGACAATGGAAGATGGGTCGCTCGCGCTCGTCGATCGAGCCCGCCGGATGGCGGAATTCGCGGGCCGTGCGTTCGCTTGCCTCGAACGCTGCGCGTCCAGCGGGTTCTTCAAAGATCGAACGCGGGCCGACGACCTGCGAACGGCCCCACGCTTCCGTTCGATCCGCGATCTTCCGGCGTTTCAGAAATTGATCGAGGGGTTGTGAGCCAAGTCCGGAGAACCAGTCACCCTCGGCGATGGTGAACTGGTGCACGCCGCTGACGGAGTAGAACCGGTCGGCGTCGCGCGACGAACTTCATCTACCACTTCCGGGAAAGTTGATCGGAACCAATAGAATGCGTCGCAATTGGGGGGAATGCCATGCTCGTTCAAGGCAAGGCGCTCGGTCGCAAGAAGCCGTTGTTCGACGAGTTTTCGGTTCCGCCGCCCGTCGCGGGCGAGGTCACTTTGCGTGGGTTGCTCGGCCATGTTGTGCGGCACGAGGTCGAGGCATTCCGCGAGCGGCAGGCCGAGCGCCGATTGCTGCACGCCCTGACCGCGAAGCAGATCGATGCGGGACTCGCAAAGGGAAAGGTCGATTCCGGCGGCAGCGCGCTCGACCAAAAGGTCGATGTGGAAGCCGCCATCGCCGCGGCGGTCGAGGCGTTTCAAGACGGGCTCTATCTCGTCGTGCTCGATGAAACGGAGCTAAAGGACCTGGACGCTCCGCTGTCGTTGACCGGTTCGAGTCGGCTGACCTTCATTCGACTTTCTCTTCTTGCCGGAGGCTGAGCCATGCTGAAGCCGGACGACGCCCGCCGGGAACTCGGCACGTTCAAGTCGGAGAAACACAAGAAGGCGCGGATCGCCCGCTTGCAGAAGCTGCCGAAAGCGGCGGCGGCCGCGGGCTATGGCCTGTTCATGCTCGATCCCTCGGGCCAGGCATCGAAAGACTTCGGCCGAAGCTGGGCGTATCAGCGTCGAGGTGCTCGAACGCTCGGTAGCGACGCCGCGATTCGCAAAAAAGTGCTCACAGCGCTCTACCCCACCTTCGCCAAGGAAATCGAACTCGGCCTGCGCGTGCTGGAACGACTGCCGTACCCCACGGGCTACGCACGCCGGCCCTATCGCGCGCCGGCCAACCCGGAGTTTCTTGCCGAGAAGGCGGGCGACTACCTCACCGAGATCAACAACGCACTCGAAGAGATCGCCGACGACGCGTTGACGCCCGAGTGGGTCGCGGCCTGGGCCGTGCACCTTCACTACAACACGGCCGGGCTCGGCTGCCTCTTCGCCGGGCAAATTGATGCTGGCCGGAACGATGTCTTCGAGATCATCAAGGACTCGGCGGCCAATCGACACGCCATCGGCGGGCCTGGTCGGCACGCGACGCGCGGACTGCTCTGTTGCCAGAAGCCCGAGGCCTGGGAATTCACGGCCAATCTCTTGCTCGCGGCCCAGCGACAGGAGGGCCTGCGACAGGCCATCCTCGAGGCCATCGACGAAGCCCATCCGCTGGCGTTCCGCCAACTGCTCCGCGTTGTGATCGAACAGAACCTGATCCGCTTCGCCGCGACGGCCCGGGCCGTCGGCGTCTGGCTGGGCGAAGAGTTGATGGTCGAGGACGCAAAGGCGTTGAAGGCTGCCCTCGGCGATGTACGCGAGTTTCTCGACAAGGCCGCCGCGCGAGACAAGGCCATCAAGAATGGCGAACCGGCCTTGCTCCATCGAGCACTATGGTCGCTGGCGTTCGACGATGTCGCGAAGGCGGTCGCCGCGGCCAAGCCGATCCTCAAGGAGAAGAACGCCGGCCGAAAGGTTGCCGCGATCAAGCTGCTCGGCGATACGCAACTGTGCGTGTCGGCGGAATTGGCGCTGCCCCTTATCGACGACGCCGATCCGAGCGTCTTGAGCGCGACGCTATCGTATTTCAGGTACTTTCAAGCGGTCGACGTCGAATCGCTGGACGATTCGGAAGATGCACCGCGCCGGCCCCTGCCCGCGAAATTGTTCGAGGCCATCGAGAAACTCATTCCGCGCTTGCCGGAGAAGCCACAACCGGTCAAGTCGCCCGTGCCGACCTGGCGCCTGGAAGACCTGCGGCAAGAGACGGCCGCCGATCTTCTCGTCGATTGCCTTCAGGATCGACCCGCGGAGCGCCTGCTGCCGCACCTGAAGGCCATGTCGCCGCATTCCCGGGTGAGGGCCCTGGCGCATCTGTGCGTGCCGCGCACGCTAACAACCAAGGTCCGCGGCACGCTGATGGCCTGCGCGGCCGAAACGAACACTCAGGTGCGCGAAGCGGCGTTGGGCTATCTGAAAAAATGCACGCTCGCCGAAGACGAGTTCAGCACGCTCGAAGGCCTGTTGACGCGCAAGCAACCCGACTTCCGCCGGGGCGTCTTCGAACTGCTCCTCAATCGGCCGGACAAGCTGGCTGTGCAGAGCATCGAGCGCCTGTTGCCCGGCGACCCCTTGCAACGTGCGGCCGGTATCGAGCTATCCCGGCAAATGACCGAAGCGAAGCGGGCCGTGGACGGCGTTCGTCGGGCGTTGTCCGAATTCCTGGAACAGAAAGGCAAACGGCTGGCCGAGGCGGAGCGTGAGGC
>JANLUE010000265.1:0-8545 GCA_031363325.1 Gemmataceae bacterium | reverse complement strand
CGATCGGCGCGAACTCGGTGATCGAGATCAAATCGCCGAGCCCGTTCGCCTTGCTGAAGGTCGGTTGGAAGGGCGGGGGGTTCGTGCCGTTGACGTAGAGTTGATAGGCTTTCGTCTCGCCGCCGGTGGTGTTGTTGAACCAGGAAATGCCGCCGGCTCGAGCCGCCACGCCCGGGTCCATGTTCGTCAGCAAGACGTTCGGGAAGCCCGGCAGTTGCAGGACGCCGCCCATCGACGTTTCGCCGTGGCTGGTGCCGAACGCTTCGTTGAAATAGAACTCGCCACCGCCGGGCCCGGAGTTGTTGTTCTGCACGCCGGTGCCCACGCCGCCCGGGCCACGCGAATTGCTTTCGAGCGTCCAGCCCGATGTCAAATCGTTCGCGGTGTTGATGAACGCCCGCAGCGTGTCGCCGGCCGTGAAGCCTTCGATCCGGTTGCCAGCGCTCTGATTGCTCAAATTGAAGAAGCCCGTCTGGTCCGAGCCGCGATCGCGGACGCCGAGCACCAGGTTGCCGTTCGGGTCGAAGGCGAGGCCCGAGAGCATCGGCTGTGGCGAGACGGCGAACGTGCTGTTCGTCGCCTGCGTGAAGTAGGTGCTCCGCCACGGTCGCCACGTAGCCGGCGTGCCGGGTTCGCTGAAGCCGATCGGCGATTGCGACCGGGTGTAGTTCAATCGAACCGTCAGGACCGGGGTCGCATTGAAGACCATCGTCTGGGGATCGACCGTGTAGACGGCCGCCATCAACTCGCTCTGATTCTGCGCCGTCTCCGACGTGTAGACCACGCCGACGTAGACCTGGCCGCGATAGTATTCGACGGCGAACGGTCGCAGGTCACCCGCGTTGAACGAGCCCGGCGCGATGACGGCCGAGTCCGGGTTGCCGAGCGGGATCAGCGATCGCTGAACGGTCGTGGCGTCGAGCGTGCCGCTCGTGGGCACGCGGTAGAGTTGCCGATCGGCGAGGTTCATCACGAAGATGAACTGGCCGTCGTCCGAAACATCCAATCCGCCAAGCGACGACTTGCCGACCGCGTCCCAGCCGATGTTTCCGTTGTCCCGGTCGTAATCGTCTTCGAGACCGTTTGCGTTGTCATCGATCGTATCGTGTAAATCGGCACCGGCCGTTCCGGCACCGAAGATCGCGTTCAAGTCCGCGTAGACCAGCGAACCCGCGGGCGGTTGATATGGTGCGGCGGGTAACGTCGCGGGGATCGGCACGCCGTAAATCGCCCCGGTGCCGCCCGGGCCAAAGCCGGTGTGGCGCTTGAAGTACGCGGCCGCGTACAGGTTCCGGGAGAACACGTCCCAGCCGAGTCCCCAGGTCGTGCCCATTCGGCTGGCTGGGATTTGCAACTCGTGCGGCGCGGCCGGCGCCGTGAGGGGTGCCCCGGTCGTACCACCGGCCGAGTACGGGAAGCTCAGCAAAACGGAACTGTTCGGAAACTCCGTTTGTTGATCGCCGAAGATGTACTGGCTCGTGACGAGCAGGGGGTTGTTCGCCGAGTACTCCTCGGGTCGAACGACGCCGAGACTCAGCCCGGTCGCGCCGCCGTCGGCCGCGAATTGCACACTGGAATGCGAGTCGGTCCCGTCCGGCCCCGAGAAGAAACCGGTCGGCAGCGACACGAATTCGAATCGGTACGGGCCCGAGCCACTCGGCGCGAATGAATAAGAACCGTCGGCCAGGGTCGTCGTGGTGCCAACCAACGCGTTCGACGCGTTGAAGGCGTTGACCGTCACGCCGCCGATGCCTTGATCGACCGCGATCGGCGTCGTCCCTGGCCCCGAGAAGTTCGGGATCGTCGACGTAAGGTTGCGGGCCCCGTTGAAGTTGAAGTCTTGGAACACCGTTCCCGTGTAGTTCCCAGTCGGCGTGAGTCGCGGTTCGAGCGTCTCGATTCGCGGTTGCCGTGGCTTGTGCGACTTGGTGACGCGGCGGTTCAGGGTTCGGAGCAATTTGCGAATGGAGAAGAGCGGCATCGATGAAACTCGAGTCGGGGGCGAGCAATTGGGCGTGCATCCGGCCGGTTGGTCGGCGCGACTTTCCGTGTCGTCAGTTTGGCAATTGTCCCGAATTGAGGGCGCACGAGAACCGCGATTCGGGAAGATGACCGAGTGAATGTATCAACCGACGGGGCAATTTGGGAAGAATTTTTGGTAAGTGACCGCACTTTCTGGTTCAAACTGTGCCGACTGGGCGGGGCCGGCGGAATTTGACGACGGGGCAATCGGTGCGGAACCTCAAGTTTCATTTGCCCCTCGCCCTCCGCGCCGCGTCGCGCGATTTCGTGAAGCCGGCGATTGCTGGTTCAAGGCGCTTGTCCGTCGGATTGATACGGGCGACCTCGTTGGCGGCCTGGAGGGCTTCGTCCCAGGCGTCGGCCTCGGCCGCGTGGTTCTCGGCGGCGTGGCACGCCTTCGCCAGTTCGGCGAGCAAGCCAATCGCGTCGATCCAGGTCTGCGCTCGTTCGACTGCACCGACGCGCGAGGCCTTGTGGTAGGCGAGCGCCGTCTGAAGTTCCGTCACGGCGAGCTTGGGGTTCTCCTGCCCCATCGCCACGTTGCCGCGCAGAAAATGATAGCGCGACAAGGCGTCGGCCGCTCGGACGCCGGTAATGGCCGTGGGCGAGTACTTCGCGGCCGTAGCCTTGGCTCGATCGAGCGAATTCGTGGCGCTCGCCCAATCTTTGGTCGCGATCCAGAGCGAAGCGAGCGTCCGCGAGGCGTTCATCACCTCGATCGGATAGCGCGGGTTCTCCGGGTCGATGATCGTGAGTTCGAGCCAAAGTTTCAGGCTGGCCGACAGGTGTTCGGCGGCCGGCGGGTCGTCGCGGAGCAATGCGTACACGTGGCCGAGTTGCTGCTCGCAACTCGCGAGTTCGCCGAGTTTGCCGCGATCGCCCGGGGCGTCGGCGACGATGCGTGCGATCAGGGTTCGCGCTTCGAGATACCCCGGCAACGACTCGCGTGTCTGGCCCGTGCCGAAGAGCGTGTCCGCCAGATTGAAGGTCGCCAGGTAGTGTTGCATGCGTGCGTCGAGGTCGGCCGGGTCGGCCGCAAGCAACGTCGCGGTCAGCCCGTGGCCGACTTTCGCGGCCGCGTTCGCCTCCGCGGCCTGACCGCCGGCCACGAGCGCCTGGGACAAACTGATGTGCAACTGCGCCTCGGCGAGTTGCAGGTCGATTCGCTTCGGGTCGGCGGCCGTCAGTGCTTTGCGAATGTCGAGTGCGGCCCGCGCTTCGACGATCGCCTCGTCGGTCTTGCCTTGAAATCGGAGAGCCGTCGCGATCCGCTGTTTCGTGGCCGCCCGGTCGGCCAAATATTGCTCGACCCCCGGGGCCTTCGCGGACACCGCTTCGAACACCCGCAAAGCCTCGCGGGCGGCCGTCAGCGAATCGGCGAACTTGTTGGCGTTGCGATAGGCGTCGGCCAGTTGCATGAACGAAACGCCGACCGAACGCGCGGCCGTCAGATCCGTCGGTGCGTCGGCCTCGATTCGCCGGGTCAACTCCAGGGCGGTTCGGGCGTGCTCGATTCCGCTCGCCGAGTTCGCCGTCTGTCGAGCGAGTTGACCGAGCCGGGCGTGCGACGAGGCGAGCGCCGTGCGGGTCGCGGTCGATTCGGGCAAGGCTCGGCGGCGCTCGAACGCCGACTCGAAGTGCCGACGGGCTTCGGCGATCCGGCCGGCCATCAGGGCCGCGTCGCCGAGTCGCTCGTCGCACTCGGCGAGGCGAAGTTCGAGGGCGGGGTCGGACTTCACGGCCACCAGGCGGGCGGCGATCTCGCGAGCCAACCGGTATTCGAGCGCCGCCCGGTCCGCCTTCCGGTCCGCGATGCGATAGACATCGCCGAGCGCCAGTCGAGCATCGACCGCCGTCGCGTCGGCCTCGGCCGAATCGTCCGCCCGCGCGGCCAACGTGGCGAGCTTCGAGGTCGCCGTCTTCAGCAACGCTTCGCGAAGTTCGCGCGTGCCGGCCCGCGTCGTGAGCTTGTCCTGGACTTCCGTCGTTAACGTTCGGAGCGAATCGACCGCCAGGGTGAATCGATCGTCGGCCAGGGCCTTGCGCTCGAGCGCGGCTTGCTCGCCGGCTTCGGCCCGCGCTCGCAGCGCGACCTCGCGGTCGTTCGCTTCGCGAAGGTCCGCGTTCTTGCGATCGAGACGAACGCTCGCGACCGCCAGCGCCGCGAACCCAACGACCAGTGCGACCGCGGCGGAACTGACCAGCGTGCGGTTTCGCTTGACCCAACGGCGCGCCCGAATCGAGGCGGGCTCGCGCCAGGCGCTCACGGGCTCGTCGGCCAACCACCGGTCGAGGTCGGCGGCGAGGCCCTTCGCGGACGCGTAGCGTTCGGCGGGCGACTTCGCCATGGCGCGACGACAGATGGCGTCGAGCGGCCGGGGCACTTCGGTGTTGGCGGTTCGTGGCGACGGAAATTCGCCGACGACGACTCGCTCCATGATTTCGCGGCCGGTCTTGCCGTCGAATGGAACTCGGCCAGCGAGCACGTAATAAAGCGTCGCCCCGAGCGAGTACACGTCCGATGTCGGCCCGACGCGGGCCCAGTCGCCGGCCGCCTGCTCCGGGCTCATGTATGCCGGCGAACCTTTGGCGCGACCGTGCAACGTCGCAGTGGAACTCAACGCATTCGCATCCTCGAATGTCTCCTCGGCGTGGCCGAGCTCCTTCGCGAGGCCCCAGTCCATGACCAGGACTTCGCCGTACGGCCCGAGCATGATGTTCGCCGGCTTGAGATCGCGGTGCAGCACACCCCGCGCGTGGGCATAAGCCACCGCCTCGCCGACCTGAACGAGCGCGCGAATCAGCCGCCGCAATTCCGCCGCTCGATTGGGGCCCGTGCGATGCAATCGATCGGCCGCTTCCTGAAGCGTTTCGCCGGCCACGAACCGCATCGCATAGTACGGCCCGCGCTCCGTCGAACCGCGACCGTAGACCGGAACGATGCCGGGGTGTTCGAGCCGACTGGTCGTCTCCGCCTCGATCGCGAATCGTTCGACCCCGCTGGCCCGCGACTTCATGACCTTGAGCGCGACGTCGCGATTTAATTCCTCGTCGCGAGCGCGAAACACGACGCCGAGCCCGCCTTCGGCGTGATACTCGATGGCTCGGTAGCGACCGGCGTGAAAGCCCGCGATCGTCGTGGGATCGGACTCGTCGGGCCGAGGCCCGGTGACCATGCCGGCCGCGCCGAGTCGACCAAGTAAGGCCCGGAACGCCGGCAGATCGGCCGGCGTCTCGCGACATAAGTCTTCGGGCGTCCGGCCGACTTGGCGAGCGTCTTCCCATTGCTCGAGCAGGTCGGCCAGGCGGTCGTCGTCGGTCATGGCGAGGTTCCTCCGGACGGCCGCAATTTTATGAGCGATGTGGGTTCGTCGGAGACGTGCCGGGCGACGGGCGCTTCGAGCGGTCGACTTAACGCGGGCCAGTTCTTCCAGACGATCAGCCCGAGTACGAGCGCCACGCCGAGGATTCGCGGCCAATTTTGGCGAAGCTCATTCACGATCGCCCTCGAACGGATTGCGGATCGCGTGCGTCGTGCCGCGCGACCTCGGGCGCACCACGAGGCCCAACAACCCGAATGCGAGCACGGCCCCGATCGCGATCGCGACGCCCCCGAAGTTCGGCGTGCGATCGACCGTGTGTTCGGACAGATCGGCCGGCCGCGTTCCAGTCGTCGGAGCGACCGCGACCGAAGGAGTGTTCTCGGCGAGCTTGGCGACTCGTCGCTCGAGTTCGGCCGACGCCGCCCGACCTTCGGAGGCCCGAATCGGTCCCGGCGACGCGGGCTGAATCGCCAGCCGGTCGCGGCGGATGGCTCGCGGCGGGACATACGTTCCGGTGAGCCGAATCGGCACCGGAAACCGACCACGCGTGAGCAGGAACCCACGCAATCGGAACTGCCCGCCGTCGATTCGTTCGACGTCGATCCGGCAACCGTAGCCCGGTTGCCGGAACGAGAGCGGCCCGTCGGAAATCGCTTGAACGGCGAAGGTCCCCGTTCGATCGCCGCGACCCACGCGGATCGCAACGTTGTCGTTGGTCCGGACGAAAGTCACGTTCGTGCCCAAATTGTCGGTCCAGGTTTGGCCGAACAGGTGGGCCATGTCGTCGGCCCGAACGGCCGGCGCGATCAGCCCACCACATAGAAGGATCGCGATGCGCATGGCGTCTCCTATTTCTTGGTCGTGGAGGTGGTGGGCTTGGTCCATTCGAATTCCCAGTCGCGCCGAGAGTCTTCCATGTTGTCGATGAGGCGTTCGAGCAGGTCGCGAATGTGATGGTTCTCGACGCCGCGATTCTCGACCGAGCCGCTCAGGTAGAGATCGGTCTTCGACATCTGAAAGTGATTCGGGCCAAATTCCTGATTGAGCCGCAACAGCCGAACCAGTTTCTCCGGGTGCCGGGCGGCCGATTCCTCGTCGAGGGCCACGAGCGGCAGGTTGACCCAGATGCGCGACTTGCTCGGGCTCAGACACGAGTAGAACACAATGGTTCGCCCGCCCCGCTTGTACTCGGCCCAAAACAGATTGTTGTCTTTCACCTTTTCCGTCGAGGTGATCTTGCAGCCGATGTCCTTGAGGATTTCCGCCAGTTCCCGCTTCGGCGCGTCCTCGGCCGCCGCGCTGCCCCAGGCCATCAGCAATCCAAACATTGCAAGTGTCGCACGCATGACTTCGCCCCTTGTTGATTGGGGCGGTCGATTCGACCGCCCGACAGTTAGGGAGCGGCGAAGTGGGGCGGGCGGGGGACAGGCGAAACCATAATTCTGGCAGAGCCCGATCGAGGCTCGCAGATGCTCGTCCTCACCGCCGGGCCGAACGCCGACCACGCGCCGCCGTATGAACTCGACGATGGCCGCATGGTCGCGCCAATGGACGTGCCGGGCCGATTCGAGGCAATCCGCGCCGGGCTCGCGCAACTTCCCAAGGTGCGATTCGAGCCGGTCGAACCACTCGACCCAACCGTCCTCGTGTCACTTCACGACGCGGGATATGTGGCGTTCCTGCGCGAGACTTGCTTGGAGTTGGCCGCCAACAATTCGATGCATCTGTTCCCGTCGATCTTTCCCTACATCGATCGCGTTTCGGTGCCTAATCGCAAGGCCCGGTTCGGCCAATATTGCTTCGACACGTACACGCCCCTCTTGCCCGGCACGTTCGACGCGGCCCTGCGAACCGCGTCGGCCGCGCTTCACGCGGCCGACCGAATCGCCGATGGGACCGAGCGAATCGTCTACGCCTTGGGTCGACCGCCGGGGCACCATGCCGAGCGGGCTCGGTGCGGCGGTTACTCGTATTTGAACGGCACGGCGCTCGCCGCCGATCGACTCGCGCGACTTGGCCGCGTCGCGGTACTTGACGTGGACATCCATCACGGCAATGGCACGCAGCACTTGTTTTTCAATCGAGCGGATGTGCTTACCGTTTCGATTCACGGCGACCCGACCGACTTGTTCCCGTACTTCTCCGGATTCGCCGAGGAGACCGGAACCGGCCCAGGCCTGGGCTTCAATCGCAACTTCCCGCTGCCCCTTGGCACGACCGACCGGGATTATCAACCGGCACTCGAATCGGCGCTCGAGTTTATCGAAGGGTTCGGGCCGGAGTTCCTGGTCGTGGCCCTGGGGTTCGATGGCCACGAGCGCGATCCGATCGGCCGTTTCGGCCTGACGATCGAGTACTTCGAGCGGCTGGCCCGAACCATCGGGCAACTCGATCGCCCAATGGTGATTGTTCAGGAAGGCGGCTACGGCCTCCCGGAACTTGGAGGCTGCGCGGCCGCGTTCGGGCGGGGACTCTTGCCGTCGAGTTTGAGCGCCTTCGAGGTAGGGGTCGCGGGTCAATGACTGGCACCCAACACGAAAGTGCCCCTATGGCCCGGCGAGTTCGTTCTTCACGTCGCGAACGCCGGGCGTCAGGCGCACCATCCCTTCGACGAAGCGTTTCTCGTCGTCGTCCGCGACCTTGCCGCGCAGGGTGACGGTTTGGCCCGCGACTTCGACCTTGATGTTGGCCGGCACCTTGAGCATCGACGAGCGATTGATCATCGCTTGCAAGTCCGCCTGGAGTTGCGGCGCCAGGATCGGAGGAGCGGCGAACTTCAACTCGGCGACATAACTCACGTTTGTGGAACCGCCCGATTGATTGCTGTTCCCCGTCCCAACGGTCGCCCGACCGCCGGCTCCGCCCATTTGCCCGCCGGTTCGACCACCGGCCCCGCCGGAGTTTCCCGTGGATGTACTCGTCCCGGACGTGGCCTGACCGAAGCCGCCCGGCGTGGTGAGGCTCAGGTTCGTGCTGCCGGCCCGACCATTGTAAAGTGGGTTCGTGTAAGTCCCGCCGACGAGGTTCGACGGACTGATGCTGAAACTCGATGAGCCGCCTCCAGCTCGCCCGCCGGTGCCACCGGTACGTTGTTGAGTGGACATGCCGAGCGTTCCGGTGCCAGTCGCGCCCGTACCGCCAACCAACCCATTGGCGCTCGTATTGCCGGTCACACCGGACCCGCCCGCGCCGCCACCCGC
>JANLUE010000873.1:0-2936 GCA_031363325.1 Gemmataceae bacterium | reverse complement strand
GGCATCGATCCGGCGAAGGTCGAAGCGCTGGCAGCGGCTCAGCACGGTGACTGGCAGCCTCTCAACCTCGGTGGTGGCGAACAGAAATTTCACATGCGGCGGCGGTTCTTCGAGTGTCTTGAGCAAGCCGTTGAAGGCCTGCTTCGAGAGCATGTGGACTTCGTCGATGATGTAAATCTTGTAGCGGGCTCGCTGCGGTCGTGTCGAAACGTTTTGTCGAATGACGCGAACTTCATCGACGCCGTTGTTACTCGCTCCGTCGATTTCAATCACATCGACGTCCTGGCCCTCGGCGACGGCCTGGCAGATGTCGCACTTGTCGCAGGGCGTGACCGTCGGCCCCGTCTCGCAGTTCAGGCACTTGGCGAAAATGCGAGCGATCGAGGTCTTGCCCACGCCGCGAACGCCCGTGAACAGGTACGCGTGGGCCACGCGATTCGAGGTGATCGCGTTCGCGAGCGCCTTGACGACCGACTCCTGCCCCACGAGGTCGGCGAACTGCTGCGGCCGATACCGCCGCGCGACGACGACGTAGGAGTCCTCGCGGTCGGCGGTCGCCGCGGGAACGGTTTTCTTCTTCGCCATGAAGCGAGTCCAGGGTGCGAAAAAACAGTGCTCTGAATCGAACTTGCCGACATCAAGAAACTCGAACGATTCGAAGTTCCTTAATCGCTCGCTCGGCCTCACGCAACCGTGTTTCAAATTCAGCGAGGCGGAGTCGTAGCTCCACGCGCTCGATCGGCTCGAGTACGCCATCCTCAATTTGCCCGGACACGAGTCGAGCCAACTCCATAGCGGGTGGGCTAACGTGGTTGAATTGGTCCACAATCCGGTCGCGCCTGGCCGCCACACGCCCCAATTTTTCGGTGATCTGGCGGGAGGTCGCGATTTCATCCGGGATCCGCGCCGCTTCTTCGGTAAGTTCGAGCAGTTTGTTCGTATATTCCCGCAATAAGCGAATGGCGGTCGGCGAAAAATGGGTTCGCGGTTCGTCTGTCATCGTGTCAACGCTCATTGTCGTCTCCCCACTCACGAAGCTCATTGACAACGGAAATCAATCGATGGAGCGAGCTTGCCTGAATCATTTGATCGTATCCCGCCGCGTTCGAGACCAGTCGTTCACCGCCGGCCGTCCGAAAGTTGGAGATGACGAGCGACGTGAAGACCGTTTCGACGCGAGTATTCGCCGGATCTCGAGCCGCCAACCCCTCCTTGACTGCCACATGATACGGTCCGGTCAGGTAGTAATTCTCAACATCGACACGTTCTGGCCACCAAAGGTCTTGTTTGGCGACCACGTTCAGCAGCCACATTTTCCGAGACGATTGGTTGATCGATTTCGACACGATCCGAGCAACGTCCAATTCGAATAGACGATCGCGCTCGGTCAGCGCTCACAGGAATTCGTCGCGATTGCCTCGATAAAGTACATGTTCCTTTGCTGACTGCGTCGATACCGCATGATAACCAAAAGCGTTCAGGTTCACGACTCCAAAGTACTTGCCAGCCGAGATGTCCGCCAACAATTCGGTCCACGTCGATTGCCGTCGATGACGTTGGCCGGGCGGCACCACGACTTCGACGCCAGGAGCATCCTCCCATCGATACCGCTCGATTCCGATGCTCTCCAAGTAGGCACCAGGCGGTTCCAGATAGAACTCGTTATCGTCGCTCAAGAAACGCGCGAACGTTGATTTTCCGGTTCCCGCGGCACCAAATACGAGAATGCCGGGGGCGTCCGGCTCGGTTTTCCGGCGAGAGAACCAGCGACGAACATCCGCAATTTTCTTGACCAATTCCGCGCGATTTTCCCAGGCCCACTTCCAAAAACTCCAGACCGTCAGATCGTCGCTCATTGTCGACTCGTCCCTTCGAGGTTCGCACGCGCCCGCCGAATCACGACTGCCCGCGCGATTCGCTCGACCACTTCGGGGCCCTTCACGACCGAGCCAACGATGGTGAAGTTGCCATCGAGCGCCGGCGAAGGCCCCAGGGTAATGTACAAGCGCACGCCGGCCGAGTTCGGATCGGCGTCGCCCGCCTTCGCGGCCGAAAACTCGGCGTTTCATTGAAACGACCCGCCGAGCACACTGGCGGCTCGACGATTGAGGGGCCCGCAGTCCGTGGCAAATAAGAAATAGCCATCACGCTCCGCGTGATGAAACGGCATGCTCCTCATTCTGGCCACCGCCCGAGTACGCAGTTCTCGGATGAGACTTCATTTTCGCGGAGCATGGTTGTGCCCTGAGAGAGTGACTTGGCATTTTGTACATTACCGATCCCTCTCGGATTGTCCGCCGGACGGCCGGAAATCGGATATCCTGGGAGAAGAGGTATCAGACCCGTCCGGAAAGGACGTACCCACCAATGACCCGCCTTTGTTTTCACTTCGCGCTCGGCCTGATGATCGCCTGCCCGCTGGCCGCCCGAGCGGACCGCGACGCCCTCGACGAGGCGCTGGCCAAGGCCGCGCCGACCGTGCTGAAACACCTGGAAGAACGCAAAGCCAACGCGTTCGGCGTGCTCAAGTTCCGCATTCAGAAGGCGGACGGCAAGCTCACCGATGCGGCCGGCGAACTGAATATGGGCCTCGCCGATCGACTCGAGAACGCCCTGATCCTTGCAGCCCCGGACGATAGCCGGATCGAAGTGATTCATCGGGCGAGTCTGGTGCTCGGCAAAAAGAACCCGCTCGCCAATCATGCGACGAAGGAAGGCCGACAGGACTGTTTCGAAAAGGGCAAGGAATACCCCCTCGCCTGGGGCACCAAGACGGCCGAGCCGCAAGCGTTCGTGACCGGCATCGCTCGCTTCGCCAAGGACCTGAAGACGGTCGAGATTCAACTGCAAGCCTTCGGCGCCGATGGCGAGATGGTCGAGATTGGCAAGCCGATCTCCGTCGCGGCGACCCGGCGAACGCTCGTCGAGGCGGGCTA
>JANLUE010000853.1:0-6784 GCA_031363325.1 Gemmataceae bacterium | reverse complement strand
GGCCTCGAGATTGTCAGCGGCCGACACTTGCCCGACGACTGGCAGGGCAACGCGATCACGAATGATTTTCGCGGCCATCGCGTCTGTCGATTCAAACTCGGCGAAGACGGCAGCACGTTCACGTCGCGCGAACAGGTCGAGGTCATCAAGACGAATCACTCGGCGTTTCGGCCGATCGACGTGAAGATGGGCCCGGACGGGGCGATCTACATCGCCGACTGGTACAACCCGATCATCCAGCACGGCGAGGTCGATTTCCGCGACCCGCGCCGCGACCACGTGCACGGCCGCATCTGGCGCGTCACCGCGAAGGGTCGCCCGCTCGTGCCGAAGCCGAACCTCGTCGGCGCGTCGGACGCCGAGCTGTTCGATCACCTGAAGGCCCCAGAGGACTGGACCCGCCAGAAGGCGAAGCGCGTGATTCACGAACGCCGCGAAAAAATGATCCCGGTCCTGGCCGATTGGATCAAGCGGCTCGATCGCAACGACGCCGACTTCAGTCATCACTTGCTCGAAGCCCTCTGGGTCTATCAGGGCTTCGATGTCGTCGAACCGGAACTGTTGTTGCGAGTCCTCGGCGCGCGAGACTATCGCGCCCGTGCGGCCGCGACCCGTGTCCTCTCTCATTGGCACCCGCGCGTGCCGAATGCGATCGAACTGATGGCCGCCCGGTCGATCGACGAATCGGCCCGCGTCCGCATGGAAGCCGTCCGAGCCCTGGCCGCGACCGGCAAGCCCGAAGCGGTCGCGCCGGCCTTCGCCGCGATCGAACTGCCCGTCGATTCGACCATGGACTACGCGCTGTGGCTGACCGCCCGCGACCTGGCCCCGGTCTGGCAGCCTCGCTTCGAGGCCGGCGAAGATTTGTTTCGCGGCAACGTGAAGGGGCTGACGTTCGCACTCCAGGCCGTTGGCAGCACGGCCGTCGCCAAGCCGTTGTTGAAGTTGATCCAATCGGGCAAGATTCCGAAGGATCGCGAACATTCGGCCTGGGAAGTCGTTGCCCGCACCGGCGGGCCGGCCGAACTCAAGGCAGTGTTCGATCGCGTCCTGGTCGGCCTGCCGGTCCCGCAGACGTCGAGTCTGCTCGGGGCGCTCGAAGAATCGGCCCGATCGCGTAAGGCGAAGCCGGCTGGCGAACTCAATGGCGTCGCCAGACTCTTCGTCGGCGACGAGTCGGTCCGCGTGCTCGCCTATCGACTCGCGGGCTTGTGGAGGGCCGGGTTCACGGTGGCGCGACTCGTCTCCGTCGCCGAGAACCCCAAGGAATCACCAGCGATTCGGTCGGCCGTGCTCGATGCTCTCGTCTCCTCCGGCGAGCCGGCGAGCGAAGGGTTCGAACATTTGACGGCCGAGACGCAAACGCCCGACTTGCGAATCGCGGCCGCCGGCGCGTTCTCGGCGATCAAGCTCGATCGAGCCGCCGCTCGCGGCGTCGAGGTGCTGAGTTCGCTCGACGGCAAGGCCGACCCGGCGGGGCTCTTCGCCGCGTTCCTGGCCCGCAAGGGCGGCGCGCCCGCGCTCGCCAAGGCGCTCGAAGGCAAGAAGTTGAACCCGGAGGTCGCCAAGGCCGGGCTTCGCGCGGTTCGTTCGTCGGTCCAGGACGCGAAGCAGCTGACCGAAGTACTCACGAAGGCCGGCAACCTGGCCGTCGCGCGGACCGACTACACGCCGGCCGAGATCAAGGCCTACGTCGAAGAAGTGCTAACCAAGGGCGACGCGGCTCGCGGCGAACAGGTCTATCGCCGCAAGGAAGCGACGTGCCTCGCCTGCCATGCGATCGCCGGGGCCGGCGGGCTCGTTGGCCCGGACATGACGAGCATCGGCGCCAGTGCCCAGGTCGACTATCTCGTCGAGTCGATCCTCATTCCGAACAAGGCCGTCAAGGAAGGTTACCACGCGTTGAAGGTGACGACCCTCGATAGCCGGGTTTACGTCGGCGTGAAGACGCGCGAAGCCGATGGCAAGATCTTTCTGCGGACGGTCGAGGACAAGGAGATCGCGATCCCGATCAAAGACATCGATGAACGGACTCAATCGCGTTCGCTCATGCCCGATGGCCTCGCCGATCAACTTTCGAAACAGGAGTTCGTCGATCTCGTCCGTTTCCTCTCGGAGCTTGGCAAGATCGGCCCCTACGCTCCGAACAAGGCCCGCCTGATTCGCCGCTGGCAAGTCCTGGAGCCGGTGCCCGACAACATCCGCCAGTTCCAGCGGGCCCGCGCGGCCGCCGCCGTCGAAAACCCGGACGCCTTCGTCTGGTCGAGCGCCTACAGCAAGGCCTCCGGCGAGTTCCCCCTCGATTCGCTGCCGAAGCTCGTCGTGTGGAAAGACGCGGAACCATTCGGGATGGTGCGTGCCCAACTCGACGTCACGACCGCCGGCCCCGTGAAATTGAAGATCAACGGCGGTGCCGGCCTGACCTTGTGGGTCGGCGCGACCCCCGTCGACGTCAAGGACCAAACGATCCTCGACCTGAAAGCCGGCCTGCAATCGCTGACGTTCGCGATCGATTTGAACAAACGCACGGAAGGTTTGCGCGTGGAACTGGACGACGTGGCGGGGTCGGCGGGCCGGGCGAATATCGTGGGGGGGAAGTGAGACTCGCTGTAGTTGGCGAAGGAGTCGTGTGCTTGGTGCTGAGGGACGGATGAGATCGTCCGTATAAATACGATGTCGGCAACTGCCTGGTCGTCTGAATCGATTCGGCTTGTGGCTTACACGGATTCGTTGCAACGGAGGTGTTTACGATGACGACAGCAACCCGGCCCGAAGAACGATGGCTTTCGTGTCGCATTGACAAGGGAATGTTCAGCGACGAATTGGCCGTCACCTACCCCGCGACGGGGGAACAGCAACGGTCGGTGTTCATTTCAAATTCGGAAGTCCAGGGACATCCGGGCCAAACGGGCAAGGTGCGAGTCACCCTCGTCCGCGAAAATGGAACACTGTTCGCCGTACTTCCGTCATCGGATCGAGATGTCGTAACCGTCCGGGAGGCCGACCTCATTCCATGATCCTGTCCAACGTCGAAATCCAACGGGCGATCGACGAAAAGCGGCTCTTGATCGACCCCGAACCGATGCCACGGCAACCGACCGGAGCGGCGAACGAAGCCTGCCCTTATCAGACTTCGTCGGTCGACCTCCGGCTCGGAGACCAGATTTCGTACTTCAAAGAAGGCCTGCCACTCGACATCAATCTGTCGCGTGGTGGGTTCGCCCGACTTTTCGGCCCGATGTCGGAAAGCCAGACGATTGTGGACGGACAGCCGTTCGTCCTTCGACCGAATCGACTCGTCCTCGGTCGAACGCTTGAAAAAGTCACGCTTCCGATCATCGCGAATGGACAATCACTCGCCGCCCGAGTGGAAGGGAAAAGCTCGTACGCCCGGTGCGGACTTCTCGTCCATTTCACTGCCCCAACGATTCATTCGGGCTTTTCCGGGACGGTCACGCTGGAACTAATCAATCTCGGACCATGCAATATCGCGCTCTATCCCGGCACACCCATCTGTCAGTTGATACTGGAGACGGTCTCAGGTGTTCCGTTTCGAAACGACAGCCAATTCCAGAACCAAGCCCGACCGGGCGGCCATGTCGCGTAGTTCAATGAATGGTGAACGGCTCAGTTGGCCTCCAAGTATCGAGCGAGGAGAATGGCTATGAAGCCGCACCTATTCTGCGTCGCCATTGCCCTGATGCTTCAACCGTGGATTCCGGGGCTCGCACGCGCCGAAGAGCCGACGACGGCCCGAGGCTTTTACGAACGTGGCTCGCTTCGCGAGAGGGACAAGCAATTCGATTTGGCCTTGGCGGACCTCACCAAGGCGATCGAACTCGACTCCGAATTCACGCCCGCGTATTTCAGCCGCAGTTCGATCTACTCCGGCCGTCCTGAACTCGAGAAACGCGACTACGCGAAGGCCGTGGCCGACCTGACCAAAATGCTCAAGCTCGAGCCCAACAACTTCTCCGCTCGATTCAATCGAGCGCTCTTCCATGAATACTTGCGCGAGTACAACAAGGCGATCGTCGACTACTCGCATGTGATCGACGGCGACACCGACTTTTCGATGCACGCTGGCGGTAAAGCCGCATGTCTCGCGCACACTCATCACTATCGAGGCCGCGCATTGTTGTGGTATAAGAAAGACTACGCGGAAGCCGTCGCCGACTTTGACGAAGCCCTTCGACTGGATCCCAAAATCGAATCCGTGAATGCTTGGCGCGCCCAGGCCCACTATGAATTGAAGCAATTCGCGAAGTCGCACAAGGATTTTGCGCTCGCCGTGGAGCGCGATCCGAACGACTCCATTTCACTCCACTCTTGGGCATGGCAATTGGCGACATGTCCCGATGAGGAGTTCCGCGACGGCAAGAAGGCGTTGGAGTTCGCGCGCAAACTCGTTGAGAAAAGCCGCGAGTCAAATCCGCACGGCCTCAATACTCTGGCCGCCGCTCTTGCGGAAGTCGGTCAGTTCGACGAAGCGATCAAGGCGCAGCGAAAGGCAATTGATTCGCTAAAGCCCAAAGCGATCGAACAGATCAAGGACTACCGCGAGCGACTGAAGCTTTACGAGGCCGGGAAGGCATTCCGAACCAAATAACTGTGCCGCATCCGTAGTTGTCGGCGCAATGACAAGCGAAACAGTCTGGTAAATTTGTCGGAAGGGTGAAATTCCGATGCAAACGACTCTGACCATCCGTGGTCGATATGCCGACCGCAAGTTCATTCCGGACGACCCGATGCCGGACGTCGAGGGAACGGCCGAGTTAACGATCGTTCATTCCCCAAACCGACCGCGAGGCTCGACTGCCGACGCATACGGGACGGCCACCGTCTTGCGAAGTGGCAATGAAATCCTGTCCCAAATCCGAGCGGAACGCGAAGAATGGGGTGACCACTGATTTGCTTCGACGTCAACGTCGTGATCCAATTTGCTGCGTGGGAATTGACATAGAGAGGTCATGCACGAGCGATTCTATTCGGTACCGTGGTCCGAATTGGAGCACGCCTGCGGTCCTGCGGCGGACATGCCGAGGAGCGGGCGAACACCGTGGGGGGAAGCGAAACGAAATGTGCCATCGAACGGTAGTCCTATCGAGTTTTGAGGAACTGGTTGCCGACGAAGGTGTTTCAGTCGACGAGATGGCGGAGCGCTCGGAACGAATGGTGCGTTTTCCTTTCGCCGTGATGTTGAAAGTCTCGTTTCCCGAACTCGATTTTGCCAACCGATGGTGCTGGCGGGTATTTGGGCCAGGCGATGGCGAATGTTCCCAAGAGTACTCTCGATACCGAGCGTGCACGGAAGACGGGCCTCACTCACACAATGGCCAATGGACCTCGCATTGGTGGGTTAAGATCGACTATGACTTTGGTTTCAACGAGTGGTACTTTGCGCGAAGTACGGATCACGATCGATTTCTTGCGAGCGTGAGCGAGATTAATTGGGGAGAGGATTTCGCCGAGCGTACGACGCGGCCAGACTGATCGTTCGATCGAGCATCCGCGCGCGACACTTGGAGGTTGATTCCATGCGCGTTAACTTCCTTGACGGTCCCGACATTCTGTCTGATCGGGCGCGGAAGGCGTTTCAACTCGCCCATCAGGAGGCTCATCGACTCCGCCACCCGGAGGTTGGGGTCGAACACTTATTAATCGGCTTGGTGAAGGAAGGTATGAGTCCCGCGTCCACTTTGCTCTGCGATGTCGGCCTCGACCTGGATTCGATCCGATTCGAGGTCGAAAAGCGGCGACCGGCCGGGCCGATGTCAACGCCGCTTCCGGCCGCCCTGCCGTATTCCAACGAACTCGATGAACTGGTCGAAGCCGTTGTGGAAGCCGGAGCGACGAGTGAAGTCGTTTCCGTGACTCCAGAGTTGCTCCTACTGGCGTTGATCCGATATGCCGACGGGGTCGCGGGCGGAATCTTGGCGGCGCGACGCTTTCCGAAGTGGAGAATTCGACGACTGGCACGCGGTCAGAACGGATAGCGTGTCAAGGAGGCAAACGATGTTCGATGTCGCCGCCGAGTTGAAGACGGTTTGGGACGAGTGTAGCGAGGATGTCCTTGGTTCGCACTCGGTGTTGCGCTATCGAACGGAAACTCCCGCGCACAAATTCGAGTCCGTCGTCAAATTGCTCCCCGGTCCGCGGTTGATCGAGGTGACCTCGAGGGATGGATTCGACGATCAACTCGCCGCGTTTCTCCTGGACTTCATGGACGCGAAGCCGTTGCCGTCGCTCAGCTCGAACAGAATACGAGTTTTCGCGACCAAGTTTCCATCGCCATGGAAGTTCGAGTGCGTCGTCATCGTGCCACCGAAAATCGCTCGGCGATTCGAACATGAATCGGCTCGATAGAGGCGCATCACCTACTGGGTCCTCCCTTCGTTCGCCCACGAGTTCCGCGATGGGGAGGCGGGTGATACCTTTTGGACGCAAATTCGCCGCCGCGACGGGTGGAACGTCAATGTGATCCAGTGGAATCGGACTCGAAAGACCAAACCGAATCGGGAATGAGCGAAGTGGAGTTGCGACATGCATTCCAAACTTCTCCGTTCCAGCATTGTCGGATCGAGTAACATCCGTTGAGGAAAACCATGAAGCCGAACCTATTCCGAGTCGCCATCGCCCTGATGCTTCAACCGTGTATTCCGGGGCTCGCACTGGCCGACGAGCCGACGACGGCCCGAGGCTGTTACGAATGTGGCTCAACTCGCGAGAGAGACAAGCGATTCAATGATATCTGTTGATTTCCTCGCGGCTTGCGAGGAAATTG
>JANLUE010000841.1:0-10954 GCA_031363325.1 Gemmataceae bacterium | reverse complement strand
CTTCTTCCCGAGCACACCGATCACACGCCGGCCGCCCACGGGTGCCGTGTCCGTCGTATCAAACACGTCGAACGATTCGACCGCGTTGTCCGGGATCATGCCTGTCAGACGCCGCACGTTTTCGACTGCGGAGTGGACGAGGTTTGTATCCGGTACGGGACGCTCTTCTCGCAGAAACAATGCTCGCGCCCGGTCCTTCGCTACACCAGACAGTAGTTCCGCCATCCGCGACGAGCGCGGGTCGAATCCGGCACCGGCGATCAATCCAACTCGTCGATCGCCTTGCTTGAAATAGTCGCGGACGAAGCCTTCAGCGTCACCGCCGCGATGGCTAATGCACCGCTCCCAGCGGGGCGTAGTGCTCATGTCGCGCCCTCCGCGACGAATTCCCGAAGCCGTTCGGCAGCGCCCGGGATGAACCCGCCGCGCCTGAGAGTCAGCCCGTACTTGAGCAGCGCGACACCGCCGAGCTCCAGAAGGCACCAAACTTCGCCGCCCTGATTATGATGCGGGACGAGAGTGATTGCGTTGTAAGCCACGGCGAACTGAAGGACTCGCGCGACCGCCGGATCGCTCTTTGGAAGCGCGTCGAACTCAGTCTGCAGGATGGCGAACGCGCTAGCGATCACGGCGCCATTCGGCTCCATCGATTTTTTCAGGCACTCGTCAGCGATTCGAGTGACCAGCCGACGCACCGCCGAATCTTGCGGGAAGCTCCACTTCTCCATGATCCGGTCAGCCGTTTCGCGCAGTAATTTGTGCTGGGTCATTGCCGACAAGCTGGGTGGCTTCGACCGGGCGAGCTGCGTCACTGCGGCCTCGACGAGTTCGGCAGAGAGCCTCAAGAACTGCTCGGCGTTTTCGGACCCCGCATCGCAAACGGCGTCGATGCCGTAGTAGTAGGGACGCTCGTAGTTCCGGAAGAGCTGAAACAGTGCGGCCTCGTAAGCCGTGTCGTTCGCGGCCACGGGTCGGCTCGGTGCCGGTTCGGGTTCCGCGCCCTCGTCGTCGAACAAACTAAGGCCGGATTTGGGGCGACGGACCTCGGTCCGGTGCATCATCACGAGAAGCATGGCAAGCGCGACATCGTTCGGTAGCGGCGTCTTGTCCCCCCAATAGGCCTTGATGTGGTTGGCATACCCCGCCCGCAGTGTCGGCGAAATACGCAGCTGCGACTGAGCGGAATCGACCTTCTTCTCGAGTTCCTTTAGCCTCCCGGGCGTAATTCCCACATCGGCCTCCGGCAGAAGGTTTCCCAGAACTGTCAGGCCCTTGTCGTTCAGCAGCGGCATTCGACGCAGGTAGCGAGACGCCATGTCCTTTGCAAGAGCGCGGAACCGCTTCCGCTGTTCCAACCGGCGGCCTGAACTTTGGAGTAGGATCAATACCGTGTCGCGTCCCGCCGTGACCCCTGGGTACTCGGCTACGTCAGATCGGTCCTCAGTAGCCTCCGCCAGCGCCTGATCCGGAAGTAGCACGTCGAACCGCGCGATAATCCACCTCGCGATCCGCAGTTCGCGGCGGACCAGACTGCGCTCCATCGCCTGGAACTGGTCGGGGTGGAGTTCGTGCGCATCGTCGAAGATGGCAAGTGGGATCAATTCCCGTGCTGCTGCCACTGGCCCCTGCACGGCGGGAACGCGGATTTTCTCGATGTGGTCGAACGGACGGTAAGGCGTTCCGACATCCTTCGCAAGGGTTGCCAGGTCGGGCGGTACGAGCGCCGTGATGATCTTGTAGATCCGATTCTCCACCTCGGCGGCGCGGGCAGCAACCGACTCGCCATTCACCCCTCCGATCGTGTCCAGCAGGGCCTTCGACTCGGGCCGGGTAACCATCTCGACTTGGGCGGCGGAGACACCAGCGGCCTGCAGATGTCGGAACCAACCGAGGACGGTCCTCGCTTGGAGCAAGGACATCATCAGGTTCGTCTTGGTCTCGTCTGCGTAGGGGAATTCCCAAAAATCACGGTAATCGCTCTCCATCGGGAGGCGGCATCCGAGAATCAGCGGTTCCTCGTCCTTGACCGCCCGACATTCTGACAGTGCGGCGTGCAACTCCTTGTACCCGGTTGTGCTCTTGTTCCGCAGCAACGTATGGAGAGTGGGGTACTCGAATAGACGCGCCATCGTCGTCTTTCCGCTTCCCGGCGTTCCTCGGATGAGAACCAATCGGTCGTACAGGATGCCCGCTTCGCCTGATTTCTTCAGATGGTGTGTGACCGGCTCCGGACTGACGACGGCGAGGAAGGCCTCGTCGTCACGTAACAACTCGGCGGCGCGGCTCAAGAACGGATTTTCCACTGGCGTCCTCCCGGAACTAGCTGTGACGCTGCTGTCGCCGGAAGAGTGGTCGCATGGCGTGTGCCCCGCTCTCCCCGGTGGTTTCTGCCCAAAGCAGGGCGAGAGAGTTGTTCGGCGTGTTGTGCTCCAGCACTAGCGGGAGCCCGCACTGGCCGAAGCCATATCGAGCGTCATTGCCGCCCTTCTGCATGTGCTCGTTCTTACTCGCAATTGCGTCGTCGTAGTAAGCTTGGATTAGTTCCCCGAATTGCGGGTGCGTCATTGCCGTCACAGCAAAATCACCCGGCAGTCTCATACCCGAACTGAGTTCGATGGCGCGAAACCACCCACCCGGGCCTAGTGCCGTCCGCACCTCCGTATCTCGCTGCTTAATCGTTGTCTCGGATTGTGTCGTCGAAATGTAGTGGTGGACGCAGAGTTTCCAATCGTCTTCGAAAACCTCCTTCGCCATGTCGTCCTTGCTTACGTCCTCCCAGAACCGGCACAGTTTTCCCGTCCATTTCCCTTTTTCATGACGGAGTAGGGTCGTGCCACTTGCGGTGAAATCGTCCACCAGGTAGACGAACGAGAATCGGGCCGCTTCGTCCCCACTTTCCTTCCGCAAGTCTCCGAGCAGATCTTTCCACTTGTCTTTGTTTATTCGCGGCGCCGTGACGATCTGCTCGTTCCCGATCAGTCCCGCGTTCGCTCTCCGAAAGATGTCGATTCGGCCACCATCGCTCAGCTCAATGAACAGGGTTTTCCTCAGGAGCTTCTGGTACGCGGCAGCGGCTTCGGTGTCCGCCCAAACTCGGTAAGGCGGAATCCCCCTCTGCTGGGCGACCTCTCGGATTAGCCTGGGTTGCACTGTTTCCGGATAGAAGAGTTCGACCAAGTGCCTCATTTCCGCCAAACTAATGAATACCAAGTTTTCCCTTACCAGCTTGTAAGCGGTCTCCCGGTGTTCCAGCTTGAACTGCTGGAGCCAGTCCGTCAGGCTCTCGATGAACCGCATTCCCGCGAGAAACTGTTGATACCCGTCGTACTTCATTCGCGACATCAGGCGTAGCCACGCGAACTCACGGCGGGACACGTCGTCGTCCCAACCCATTAGTTCACTGAATTTGCCGAGGACAAATTCTTGATTCACCTTCGTTTCCTCGGGAGAGTCGGAAATTTGAGCTGGACGGCGCCGCGCGACCGCTTGATCAACTGCAAATAGCCGAGGGTTGCCTGCGACTCCCGGACACCGGCCGGGGCGAGGTTCCAGCACCGCTCGGGATCGGCTGAAACGACATTCGAGCTGAGCGACAGCGGAGTGCCAAGTAGCGCGTGGTCATTCCCCGGCCAGCACCCCTGGTCTCCGATGCATAGAATCTCGTTTTGTTCGCACCCAACAAAATCCCTCATCCGTTCGACTACTGCCAGCTTCGAGACCCCCGGCGCAAGGATGTCCACCGAGTGACCGGACCGCAGTACGGTCACTTGCGGAAAGAGGTGCGGGGCCACCAGCCCTTGCACGCGCTGCCAGAGTTGTTCCACAGGTAGTGTGCCGGACTTCAGGGTGATCTGGTTGCGTCGAAGCTCCGGCTCGTCAATTCCAACGAAAGGCCGTAGCCGCTTTAGCAGTTCCGCGACTTTCTTCAGCGGTTCGAGAACCGCTGATGTGCCGTCGGGGCAGCCGTCCTCAGTGAGCAGCCCGATGTCACTCCCGTTGTAATAACCCACGATTACTCGGCCCCACAAATCGGACGGTATCCTCTTCCGGAGCTCTATCCGAACCGACTGCCCACGCCCGGTCGCGACGCCAAGGTGCAGACCCAATCGGAGTAGTCGTGTGAGTTCTTCCGCGACCTTGGGCGGCAATGGCTCGAAACGTTTCGCTTCATCGCAAAGGGTGCCATCGTAGTCCGTGACGATCGCCGCTATGCGTGCCTTCGCCAAGCGATCAAGGAATTCGGCGTAGGCACCCGGCCACAATTCGGATGAAGGCGTGGTGGAAGATTGCCTCTTGCGCTCGATGGCGACTTCGGGATCGGCAACACTGCCGACCCTTGGGGGACGGGCGCGGACGAACACATTTAGGTTGTATAGTTCCCGCCCGAAGCTCGGTACACCGGGATCACCGGGGTCGATTTCGCGGGCCAAGCCCGCTTGTCTGACCAGCTCAAACGCCTGAAGGAGGCCTGACAGACATGCGATTGGCCCGTCGTGCGGCAAGCTAAGCAACAGCGACGGAATTGAGTTCGGGAGTAGGCTCAGGGTGTCGTCGGCCGGATCGGACCCGATACTCAGCGCCAGCACCGCGGACTCGTCGCCGCGCTTGGCAAGCCAGTGATGGCGCCCGTGGGCGAATTGGCGGAAGTCGGCGATCTGGACGTTGCCAAGGGCGGCCTCAATAAACTTTGATTCGATCTCGACAGCCACGGTCTTGAGCGCCGGAGGGTGAAGAATCAGAAGTGTCGAGCGGGACAGCAATGGAGAATAGTCGATTTCCCCGAACGCCGGACCGCACAGCGCACTGTAGGTTGCAGGGAGAGCGAGGTCCTGCCGTCCGACCGCCCCGTATGCACGCGTGAGAAGGACCCCAGAAGCCAGTAGAGAGTTCGTGGCCAGAAACCCATCGCGTCCAGCAGGAAGTTCAAACTCGCACAACTCGACCGTCGAATAGCGGTGCGCGGCAGCGGCCAATTTCGACTCTGTCGTCGCGCACATGACTGTCAGTCGCCGAGGTTCCCGCCGAACAAGGTGGTCAAAGGCACCCAGAATGTCTGGGTTCTTGCCGCCGGCGGTGAGAAGTAGAACGGCGGTCTCTCGCAGATCGAGGTCACTGCGGGCTGCTTCGAGCGGCGTTGAGGGAATCGCGGGTAGGCCGTACTGTCGGATATGAAGCGTCGCCGCGAGATGTGCGGTCGTAAATGACCCACCCGACCCAATAGCGAGAAGGGAGAGCCGGGACCTCCGAATCGAAGCGGTGAGGGAGTCGACTGGAAACTTCAGTGCCCATTCGTAAGTAGCCGGAATCAGATTCAATTCCGATCGAAACGGCTTTCCCACCACTGCCTCCAACTTGCCCATTAGTCGTGAAAACTGTCATCACTGCTTCTTGGGTACAACCTTGCAATCAACACGCACTCAGCGTTACCCAATCAGATTATTGGTTGTGGTTGGCAACGACTCGTCGTCTTCTGGCAACAAGTCCAAGCACACGCAATCGTCAACTCCACGGTCGAAAGTCTCAGTGCTCCATGACGAACTTGATCGAGAGGCTGCCGCGTCTGCGCCACAAGGCCTGGGACTTGACGTGCAGCCTCCTGTTGAATCGCTAGTTAGGTGGCCTTGTAATCGCCTTTGAAGCAGCGTCTCGCATGTGGGCCACCTGCTGGGACAGCTTGCTATACACCCGACTCACCATCTCGGTCGACGTGTGACCCATGAGTTCGGCAACATGGGCAATGCCAACGCCATTGACCAACGCATCGGTACAGTAAGTGTGTCGATACGAGTAGGCGGAGAAGTGTTCCAGGTGCGGTAGCTTCCGCCGCAGATTACGAAAACGCAGGCGAATCGCCTGTTTGGTCAAGGGTTGACCTCGGCGGCCCCGGAAGAGCGGGCCGGTCGGAAACAACTCGATGAGCCGACGGGTCAGGTCGAGCATAGTCGGCGTAAGGTAAACGACGCGCTCGCGTCCAGTCTTCTTCGCCGTCTTGTGTTGCTTGAAGATCCAAAGACCGAGCGTCAAATCCACGTCCGCTGCGGCAACCCTTGCTACTTCGCTGGGCCGGCATCCGGTTTCTTCTAGGGCGGTGACGAACTCGCGGAACCGCTGTTCGCGAATTACGCCGATAACTTCTTGTCGCTCCTCCTTTGACAACACCCTCGTTCGCCTGCCGGCCTTACCGACCACGATGTCGGCGAACGGGTTCTTCGAGACAAGCCCCTCTCGAAGTGACCACGAAAATGCACGCTTCACGACCGCTTTAGCGTGCCTTTTCGCACCCTTCCAGGTCGGATTGGCGGACAGCCACTCGGTGATATGGTGCGGAATCAACGACTCGGTCGGGCGGTCGCCATACCGATCGCAGAATTTCTGAAGGTAAAACTGGTGCCAGGCGTATGTGTCTGGCGCATGCTCGGCTTGGCTGAATGCAAGGAACTTGTCGCACACTTTAGCGGTTGTGAGTGTGTCGGTTTTCACTGGCCGAACGCCAGCGATAATCTCGGCGAGTTTGCGTTTGGCTTCGATGCGGTTGTCGCGACCGTTAGCAAGTCGGACTTGCTTGCGGTTCACCTGTGCATACCAGGCGTCGGTGGATTTGCGATACCAAGGCTTCGGATCACGCATGGCGATTTCCTCCGGGGCACGGTGGGCCGGAAGGCTCGCCAGAAATCGAGAAGCCGTTGCCGCGGCGACTCGTTTCTTATCTTAGCGTGCAGGGTAGCGTGCATTTTGCGATTGCTACCGAACACCCTTGCGTCTGATCGTCGTCGTAACTCGTTATCGTTTCAGGGGATTTGCAATCGGGCTGACAGGATTTGAACCTGCGACCTCTTGGTCCCGAACCAAGCGCTCTACCAAGCTGAGCTACAGCCCGTCGTTCCGGAATATGTTACCGGCGACCCCGGAATTGTCAACGTCTCCCGGAAACGCAGGCGGCCCTGGCCGAATGGGCCGGGGCCGCCATCGCGTATCTCAATGACACATTACAGGTCGCCCGTGTTCACCACATTTCCGTCGGCCCGGTGGCCGAGGTTGTTGAAGACGAACGGATCGACCGTGAACTTGATGTGCCGGACCGAGCCGTCGCCGAAGAGGCCATTCATTCCGCTCGAGTGGATCGAGCCGAACTTGTAGCCGCCCCAGTCGCCGTATTCGCGGTCCGAGGCCGGCGGGAAGCCGGTGTATCGAATGATGTCCGGGTCCCAGCCATCGATCCAACCCTGGTCGTCGTGCCAGTCGCCGCTTTCGTAGTTCTTGACGTTCAACTGCTTCTCGCCGACGAGCAGCGTGTTGGAAAGCCCGTCCGACACCGCCGCGAAATTGATCGTCGGGCGGCTCACCGGTTGGGTCCGGATGATCATGCCGTTGTACTGTTGGTTGCCGTAGGGGATGCCCCAGATGTTGCCCTGCCAGAACTGATCCCAGCTACCCGGCGCGTCGGCCGGCGTGGCAGAGGCGTAGTCCATCAGGGCTCGGCCGTCCTGGGTCGCCTTCGGTCGGCGGGCCGGACAGAAGTAGACCTTGATGACCTGTCGTTCGATCGGCCCCTTGGTTTGGAGGCGGTAGACGTTGTCTTGCTCCAGATAGTTCAGAATCTGGAAAGGCCAGCCACTCCCCTGAGTACTCGGCCCGTCCCACGTGCCGGTCGGACCGGGGATGCTCCCGTTCACGGTTGGCCCGGCCCACGGCGAGGTCCCGCCGGTCGGCAGAATGCTCAGCGTGTCGTGGTGATTGTGGATGGCCAGCCCAATTTGCTTCAGGTTGTTGGTGCACTGAAGTCGTTTGGCGGCCTCGCGGATCTTCTGCACGGCCGGCAGGAGCAGGCCGATCAAAATCGCGATGATCGCAATGACCACCAGCAATTCGATCAGCGTGAACCCGCGGCGGCGGAGTTTCACTGTCACGGCGATTCTCCCTACGAGACGAAATAGATGGACTATAAACAACGCCCCGAATACGGGGTGGAGTTCCAAAGTTAGCGCTTCTTGCTCGGCGGCGCGGCGGCCTGAAGCTTGTTGAACGTCGCTTCGTCGACCTCTTCAATTTTACCGAGGCCGTTCGCCACGACCCGTCTGCCACCGACACCCGATTGTTCCCAGGCTCGCAACGGGACAAACCCATCGGGTCCTGGAGGCGTCGACGCTTGGCCCCACGCGATGCCATACGGCTGCTTGTCGCGCGGCGAGACGAACAGCGCGTCCAGGTTATTTGGATCGATGCCGAGCGACTGAAGTTCCTCGTTCCCCAAGGTCTTCAGGAACTTACGAAACTCCGCCTCGTTCGGCGGCCCCTGACCCCGGTGTTGACTGACGTACCGGCCAAAGCACACCGATAGGGCCTTCAAGTGTTGATCGTTTTCGTTCAGCTTGAAGTTGGTCCCGCCGGGCCAAAACATCCACACCACGAGGACGACCAATAAGACACCGCCAGCGATTCCCCCATAGAGGAAAGGCTTCGGCATCTTCGGGTCGGTGTTCTTTTTCTTACGTTTGGGGTCGAACCTGGGATCCACGCGCCCTCCTCCAATAATCACCCACACTTCCCTTATACTTGTCGGCGCAAGGCTCTGTCAACGAAATCTTCGCCAATTTGTCGCGATTCACCGCGATTCCCATCCGACCGAAATTGCGTCCAAATGCCCTCTCCGGGGTGTACGCGAGCCACGACGAGGCGGATTCACCCGTATCATGGCCTTGCGCCACTCCGACCAGCAATCTCATGCGACTTCTGTTCCTCGGCGACATCGTTGGTTCGCCCGGCTCGGCGATTGTCCGTCGTGCCGTGCCATTGCTCCGCACCCGCCTCGGACTGGATTTGGTCGTCGCCAATGCCGAAAACGCGGCTGGGGGCTCGGGTTTGTACCCGAACACGCTACGGCAACTGCGGGCGGCCGGCGTCGACGCGCTCACGATGGGCGACCACATCTACAAGAAATCCGAGTTGATCCCATTGCTCGATGGGTCGGAACCGATCGTCAAGCCGGCCAACTTTCCGACCGACGCGCCGGGGCGAGATCATGTCGTGGTTACGTTGGCGGACGGTACGCGGGTCGCCGTCATTTCGGTCCTGGGGCGAACGTTCATGCGGCCGGTCGATTGCCCATTCGCGGCCGTCGATCGCGTTCTTTCGCAGCTGCCAAACGAACTCAAGTGCATCCTGGTCGATGTCCACGCCGAGGCGACGGCTGACAAATACTTGCTCGCGCATCACCTCCGGGGACGTGTCTCGGCGGTACTCGGCACGCATACCCACGTTCCGACCGCCGACGAGCGAGTCTTCCCCGAAGGCACCGCGTTCATTTGCGATGTGGGCATGACGGGGCCGTATGACAGCATCCTCGGTCGCCTGGCCGACAAGGTCCTTTCCACCACGCTGACGTTCATCCCAACCAGTTGGAACGTGGCGACTGGCGACGTTCGGATGGGTGGGGCGATCGTCGATATCGATTCCAATACGGGCCGAGCGACGGCGATTCGCCGAATGGCGGTAACGGAGGCGGACGTCGCGATCTGGGAAAGAGAAGCTTCGCCGAACGTGCCTTGACCTCGATCGCCCTCGACGGCATGGTGCCGGCTCGTGGGGGTTCTCGGGGGAGGCCATGCCTCGACTTTTGGTCGGCTGCCTGATCGCCATCGCATCGGCCGGGTGCTTCACCGGGCCGCGCGTCGATAACCCGTTGCAGGTCGCGAGCAGCGGCAGCGCGTCGTGCGACAATCCCGTATTGATCGCGCCGACGCAGTCCGGCGAAGCCTACGCCGAGGTGTTCGATCGCGTCCTCGAC
The DNA here is from genome assembly GCA_031363325.1 of Gemmataceae bacterium. Taxonomy (GTDB): domain Bacteria; phylum Planctomycetota; class Planctomycetia; order Gemmatales; family Gemmataceae; genus SIAJ01. The sequence goes on along the minus strand of JANLUE010000841.1, from coordinate 1,170 downwards.
GTCATCGACGACCATTTTCAAATCGCCTACGCGAATCGGTATGAAGGCCGGGTCATCGGCAAGCCGACGATCGCTCCGGGCCTCGAGCAAATCTGGAAGCCGGGTTCGCCGGACAAGTACGATCGCGCGTTGGCGACGCTCCAGGCTTATCGGTATCGATGCGAAGTCCGCATCCGTGAAGCGCACCCGACGGGCTATTACGTTCACGTCCTCGTTCGCAAGGAATTGAAAGACTACGCTTCGCCGGGCAGCCCATACGCCGGGCCTGCTATCTTTGGTGGCGTGGGCTCGGTGGATCGCGACAACTTCGTGGTCGTGGACCCCGAAGCGACGACGCCCCTTTCAGACGGCGGCGACCGCTGGATCCCCAAGGGCCGCGAAACGGCCCTCGAGCAAGTGATCTTGCGCAAGCTGCAGACGTGCGCGAAGTAGGGCGCAATCTTTCGTAGGTGAAATTGACCCAACGCATTCATCGGTAGAATTCGACCCACGCCGGTGGAAGCACCGCCAACTCCCTGACGCCGTTCTGCATCGGAAGTCAGATCGTTCCAGGAAACGACGACAACTGGCCCTCGGTGCTTTCGACCGCGAACGAGGCGATGTCTCGGCTCAGCGCGCCGTTTGCGGTTGGTCGTGTACGCGATCGGAACCGGCGATCTTCACGAGTTTGTTGTACACGCCGATCGTGAGCAATGGGCCCGCCCACTGGCCGACGAACAGGCTCGCATCCTTCTCACCCGAGAGCCGCAGGAACAGCGAAACGCCCATCGAGCCAAGGGCCGCCCAGAGGAACACATCGGACGGGAGTTTGGCCGTTTGCTCCTCGATGGTTCGCGCGACCACACCTTCCGAATGTTGTTTGGCTTCCGCGGTGGGCGGTCGCACGCGATTCATGGTTTCAACCATTGGGGTCTGCTCCCGATTCGACTTGGCTACCAACCGGAGCGGTTGGCTCGCCATCGAAAGAGCCGCAAATCGTGTTCCGTCGAAGGAGGAGTGAGATGAGTAGTTGGCGGAGAGTTGAAAAAAGGTAACTTCTCAATACGGCCGCTGCGGTCGTTCGGCGCGTAGTGTCGCCTGGGTCGCTTTGTCGTGATGGTTTGGGTTTTCCGTCGGCTATATTTCTTCGGAGTTGGTCGCCTGGCGGCGGGCCAGCTCCGCTAACTCGGG
>JANLUE010000701.1:0-2264 GCA_031363325.1 Gemmataceae bacterium | reverse complement strand
GCGTTACGAATGTAATTACACCCCGAAGGATGTAGAGGCGAGCCGGCGGGCGTTAGCCCGCCGGGTGAACCCGCAACGACAACACGCTACTCGAATGTTTTCCGGAAGACGCTTTGGTCACTCGGGGTTTACCCGGTGGGCTAACGCCCCACCGGCTCGCCTCGAGTTATATCCGACGAGAGTCAACGAACCGTCAATCGCTACGGCTTGTACTTCGTCAATTCAAATCGCGGCGGAATCTGCAGGTTGTCCGCGTTCCGCTTGGTCGGTTCCTTGCCGAAGTCCTGCTTGTCCTTGCTGATATCCGACATCGCCGTCAGGATGTACGCCTGCACGCCGAACGTATCGCCTTCGGGGATCAGGCCCATGCCGGTCGTCGCCTTGGCGGCCGCCGAATTGTCGAATTCTTTGAGGTACTTGAATTTCTTCTTCATGTCGGCTTCGTCATTGGGATTGACGTACTTGGCGAGCGCGCCCCTCGACTTGGTCGCGCCTTCCTTCTTGCCGTGGACCATGACCATTGCGACTCGACGGTCGAGGTGGTCGTTCGTTTCCTTGACATATTTGCCCGCGTTCGGCAGAGCGTTTCGCATGATGGTGTTGGCCGTCGGATTCGAGTCGTACGACAGCGATACGACGCCGGCGTAGTCCAGGCTCGCCGGCGTAAACGTCGTCTGGTCGAAGCGGTTTTCCTTCGGGTAGACGCTGCTTCGGTCGCGTTCGGCCGCGATAAACGCCAGGCCCATCGAGACGCCCTGGCCCTCGGACACGATCCAGATTCGGTTCGTATTGCACTGGCCGGCGTCGTTCTGCTTGTCGAGTGCGAAGCGGGCCGCTTGCAGGTCGTTGAACAAGTAATCCTTGTAGCGTCCGGCCGAGAACTTGGAGTAGTCGAGCCCCTTGGCGACCGCCGTCCTCGGGGCGTGCATCATGTTGAACGGGTCCTTTTCGAACGCCGACGAATTGGCGATGAGTCGCTCGCCGCGTTCGATGCCGTTCATGCCGACGCCGCGCCAGTCGAACAGGAAGACGGAGAAGCCCTTCTTCTGCAGTTGCTCGGCGAGTCCGATCCAACCATCGTTGACCGGGCTACCGGGGGCGGGGAACATCAGTACGGCATCGGCGGACGCCTTGCCGGCCGAGTACCAGCGGCGGCGCAGCGCGAGCCCATCGCTCGTCCCGAAGCTGGCGATCACGTCGGTCTTGCCCGCGTTGATCGGATCGGCCTTGGCGTCCTTTTTGGGGTCTTTCTTGTCGTCCTTCTTGAGGTCGCCCTTCTTGTCGTCTTTCTTCGCCTGGGCGAAAAGCTCGGAAGGGCCTGCGGCCAAGGCCACGAGACCAAAGGCCAGAGCTCCGGCCGCCAGGCTGCGGAAGTACCAGTTCATAGAGAGAACCCTCCCCCAGGTGGGGTCTGGATGTGTCGCGGATTGCCGCCTGAATTATACAACCGGACTGGCCGGCCGATGTTGGCGATTCGTTATTTCAATTCCTTCAACCGGATATTTCGGTAGCGAACGTACTGCTTGGTGAAATCGCCGCCCCCGTGGACCTGGAGGGCGATTCCGCCTTTATCACCCAGACGCTTTTCGGTGTCCTCATACTCCATGAATTTTACGCCCTTGACCCAGGTTGTGATCTTCGGCGGGTTCCCCTCGATCCGGGCCCGGACCTCGTTCCATTCGCCGTGCTTCCAGAACTCGGACCACTTGGCCGGGTCGATCGGCAGCTTGAACGGAGCGTCGGCCGCCTTGATCTCCGTCACCTTGTTCGTGAACTTGAAGTTGAACACGTTCGGCTTGCCGCCAATTCCCTCGCCGTACACCCCCATCAAGTTTCCGTCCGCGTGGTAGTCGATCATCGCCTGATAGCACTTGCCCGTGTCCGTGGATCGAAGGAAGAGACCGCTGTCCGGGCCGAAGTCGTTGTTCATCTCGAGGGATACTTCAAAATTGCCATACTCTTTTTCCGTGATGATGATTCCGCCATTCCCCGGCACGTCCTGCGAACCGACGATCGCCCCATCCTCAACAACCCAACGGCCTCCCGACTTGTTCTTGCTCGTCCCCGAGTGACCCGTCTTGGCGGACACCTTCCAGCCGGTCGTCGTCTTGCCATCGAAGATCGGCACGAAGTCCTTGTCTTCGGCGGACAGTTGGTTCGTCGCCAGGGCGAGTGCCAGACAGAGTGAGAGTCGGCGCATGAGGAGAGGCTCCGTGGGGAAGGGTAGTATCGGCGGAGGGCCGGTGGGAAGCAAGCGGTATCAC
>JANLUE010000625.1:0-2116 GCA_031363325.1 Gemmataceae bacterium | reverse complement strand
CTACCACTTGAGGAACGCGAACCGTAGTTGGGGCGTGACGTTCTCCCTCGGCACCGGCAGTCGATCATCGAATGGTAGCCCGATGCGTCAGCGAGGGTCGGCAAGTGGCGACCTATCGAATCTTCCAGGTTTCGTTACGCGAACGATTGCAACTCACTTGAAGTTCTTCAAGAACTCGTCGAAGTCCTTTTTGTGCTTTTCGACGGTCTTGGCCGGGCCGAGCAGGGTCGGGTAGAAGTCGCCCTTGTCGGAGATCAGGATCACATAAAGCTGGCGATAGGCCGGCTTCTCGGTGATCTTGGCGTTCGGCGCGAAGGGCGGGAACTTCGAGAGGAACACGCCTTGCACGTCCTGATAGACGCATTCGTATTTGCCGACCTTGATCTTCTCGACTTTCGCTTCGACCTTCTCCTTCCCTTCGGCCGGCTTGAACTTCTTGAGTTGGCGTTCGAGGTTGGCTTCGGCCGACCCCGACCCGCCGGGGAACTTGAAGATGATCAACTCGGCGTCTTCCTTGTCGCCTTCGGCCTTGGCGAGCTTGAACTGCGTGAGCCGCATGTCGCTGCTCGGCGCTTCTTCCTTCCATCCTTCCGGCGTCTTGGACTTCAGCCCGGCGATCTCGACATCGCCCGCGAAACTCGAAATGGCGAACACACTCGTCGCGACGACCGTGGCGAGGTACTTCATGCGATACTCCCAGGGGATTGGTTCGCGAGCATTCTACGGGCCGCACAAGGCGACGTCACGCGGCCGGCACGAACGCCTTCGCCCAATCGGCGTCGGCCTTGGATCACGACCGAACGCATCTGTACTCGTTGCGCCAGTTCTGTCGCCGGCCCTCGTACGTCGAATCTCCACATTCGCTTCATGACTCTGGACCGAACAACCCGATTCGATGAAACTGATCGATGGAGGGTTTCGCCATGCCGCGCCTCGTGATCGGGTCTCGCAATTCGAAGAAGCTCGTCGAACTGCGCGACTTGCTCGGCGACCTGCCGATCGAATTGACCGACCTCACGCCCTGGCCGGACCTGGGCGATGTCGAAGAGACGGGCACGACCTTCGAGGAGAATGCTCGTCTCAAGGCGACCGCGTACGCCAAGGGGACTGGCGAGTGGGTTCTCGCCGAGGACAGTGGTCTGGTCGTGCCGGCGCTGAAGGGTCGGCCCGGAATTTACTCGGCGCGCTATGCCGGAACGCATGGCGACGATGCCGCCAACAACCAACGCCTGCTCGCCGAACTCGCTCCGTTGCCGGACGATCGCCGGGCCGCGTACTACGTGTGTGTCGCCGCCCTCGCGAACCCGACAGGCGAAGTCGTCGCGATCGCCGAGGGCCGCTGCCACGGCGTCATTCTCAAGGAACGCCGTGGATCGGGCGGGTTCGGATACGACCCCCTGTTCCTCGTGCCCGAATACCACCAGTCGTTCGGCGAGTTGAGTCTTCGCGTCAAACAGGCCCTGAGTCATCGGGCGCGGGCCGTCGTGCAGCTTCGGACCAACGTGCGCCGGATCGGAGTCGCCCCATGAGTGATCTGGCCGATCTGGTTGGCGAAGTTTCCGCGTACCGCGACTATCAGCGGGCCGAACGCGGTATGGCGGACAACACCGTCATCTCGTACGGGCACGACCTGGACCGATACGCGACGTGGTTCGCCGACGGCAAAATGCGCGACTTCCGCAAGCCGACGCTCGGCGAGCTGGCCGATTACATCGCCTTCCTACGCGGGCTCGAACTCGCCCCGGCGAGCGTGGCCCGCCACCTCGTCGCATTGAAGATGTTTTATCGGTTCCTGAAGCTCGAAGAACGGGCCGACCCGTCGGCCGTCGAACTGCTCAGTTCACCCGCGCTCTGGGAACGCATCCCAACGGTCCTGTCGCCGGAGAACGTCGAGAAGCTATTGGCCGCCCCAAAGCCGGGAGAGCGCTTCTACCTGCGCGATCGGGCCCTCCTCGAAACGCTTTACGCCACCGGTTGTCGCGCTTCGGAAGTTGTCGGCTTGAAGGTAGCCGACCTGTATCTCGACGCGATGTTTTGCAAGGCGTTCGGCAAGGGGAGCAAGCAACGCCTCGTGCCACTCGGGTCGAAGGCGGTCGGGGCCTTGAGGGCTTACCTC
>JANLUE010000589.1:0-2171 GCA_031363325.1 Gemmataceae bacterium | reverse complement strand
ATTAAAGCAATTATTTAACAGTGCTGGCAAATTACAATCTGAGGGCGGTAAGCTGGAATAATAAACGTTTTATTATTGATATTGAACACAATTCAAGTCAATTAAAAATAGTACACTTTTCTTTTAAGCAATGTTTCCAAGTGTTACAAGGAAACAACGCGGCAACGCTCGATCGTTTTCGTAAAGGTGCAACGGGCCAAGTCGTTGTGCGCCGCCGCCGAGGAAGTCGTAAGTCGTTGAATTGGCGAACGTTTCAATTTGGCGGAACCCGGCAATCGGTTCGGCGGAGACGATGTAACGCACGCCCAGCAAGTCCAACAGATCGCGATTCACAATCTTGAACGAACCCGAAACGGGGTGCGTGAATTCCCCTGTGAACGCCATCTGCGGTTCGCCGACATCGTGAATGAACGCGAGGAATTGGCGATAGCGAGCCACATCGAGCGGGTTATAGCCCCGCACCGAAGCGATGCCGTGCGCCGACGCGAGCGGACTTCCCGGACCGAGCAGCCCGGCCGGTTGATCCCCCTCGGGGTCGTAAACACGCTCGCCGTTGGGAGTGTGCTCGCGAAGATACTCGAGCGCCGGCGAGGAACGGTATACCTCACTTTGCGCGATGACCTTCGGATACGGTGCGACAAAGAGTAACACATCGACGATTGCAATTGCGACGGCCGCCCGACCGGAATCGGCGGGCCGACGAATCACGAACGCATACCAGGCAATTGGCACGGCAAGCCAGTAGATCCACCAGCCAGGCCCAAGGTCCGCGAACTTTGGAAATCGGCCGGCCACGAGGGAGAGAAGTCCCGTGAGCCCTACCAGCGCCAAGACGAGAGTGGTCGTCGAACGCAGGCGTTCCTTCGGCAATCGGGATCGGAGCTCCCGCACGCCGAGCCCCGCGAGCCAAGCAACTGGAAACGCGAGCGTCAACAGGATTCGCGTCGGCATTCGGAACGAATTGAAGCCCGGCAATCGATCGATTAGAAAGCTCGCCCCCAGGGCGTAGAGCAACATCGCGCCGGCTAGAATCGTTGGCACTCGCGCCGCTTTGCCCCCAATCCGAACGCCGATGAGCGCCAGGATCGCCCAGGTGAAACCGATGCCGCCACGCGTCTCCCAGTGGACGGCCTCCGCCCGCGCGTCCGGGAACGGACCAATCAGTGTGAAGAACGCCGCCTTCGCACCATCAAGGCTCCACGACACGCCCATCCCGCGGGCCCGGTTCGTCTCGCCGGCCGCCTCAATCGTCGGCAACAATTGGATTGCGCAAAGCCCAAGCCCAAACAATACGACCGTCCCTTCGGCGAGTAGCCAGCGCGTGATGGTCGATCGCTCGACGAGCCGCAAAGGCCACAGCCCAATCAACAGGCTGCCGTAAAACGTCCACTGCGGATGCGTGCCAAGCACGAACAACGCGTACACCAGCCCGCCGCCGAGTGCCCAGCGCCAACGGCCAGCGATCGCTTTCTCGACGCACATCAGGACCAGAGGTAGCCAACAGATTCCCTCCGTCACGGTGTGGCCGGCCAGGAAGAGTTGCATCATCCAGCGTGGCGACAACATGAATCCGACGGCGGCCGTGAACGCCCCCCCTTCACCGAGGCCCGAGTGCCGGGCGTAGCCGTACATCAGCCAGCCCGCCAACACGACGTGCGCGAACACCAGCCAACTGAGCACTGGCCCGATGGCCGACTCGCCGATGAAGTAGAGCGGCAGGTTCGGCGGGTAGAAGAGCCCGACTTGAATGTCGTGCACGAACGGCGAGCCCGCGTATTGCTCCGGGTTCCAGAGCGGTAGTTCGCCGGTCTCGCGCAGCGAGCGTGCGAGAAACATCTTGGCCGGCGCGTGTTGGGCGAGGAAGTCGCTCGAATCCGAATAGAGCGTGAACGATGGATTGAGCGCGAGCGGATGAAAGACGACCAGGGCCAGAAAGAACAGGAGCAAGTAGGGGCGGAGATGTGACATTGTCGAGTCGTTATCAGACCAGATTGATAGTGCCACCCATTACTGGGACGTATCGCAGCCCTTCAGGCTGCGGACTTGGTGCGCGCCGCTAACCCAGGGCGACGTCGGCTTCGCCGACTTGCCCTGGGCTGAACAATCTCAGGCCGTTGGCCTGAAAACATCGGTTGCCGAACATCGAATCAACGGCCTGCCGGTGTGCAGGC
>JANLUE010000576.1:0-4367 GCA_031363325.1 Gemmataceae bacterium | reverse complement strand
GTTGTTCACGATCGTCGGCTGATCCGGTGCTTCCGAGTCCGGTGTCTCGCACACGATGAGGTTCAAGTCCGGAAACGCCTTGGCCGCGACCTGGGCGGCTTCCAGCGAACCCTGGTAGAGCATCACCCGCAACTCCGGCTTCGGCCCGCCAGCCCAGGCCTTGAGTGTTCCCTGAACGACCGGGCCGGCACCGGCGGCAAACGTGATGGCCCGGTCCGGGGCCGTGTTCACGAGTTCCTGGCCCACGATGTTCATCACGCCGACCTTGAGGTCGCTTTTGGTCGCGAACAGTTCCGTGTCGACGAGGCCGGGAAACGCGTTGAGGTTCGCGACGTTGGTGCCGAGCACCCGCGGGTATTCATTGCCTTTCTGGATGCTGTACTTGGCGAGCGCGTTGATCGTCGGCAGGGCCATTTCTTCGTGGCCGAGGCCGATCGCCTTGTAGCCCATGATCTTCAGGGCCTTCATGGCGAATTCGTATTTGGTGAGCGTTTGTTCCGGAGTCGGCGTGTATTTCAGCGGCTTGGGCAGGTCGCCCAGATCGAGGCCGACCACTTCCCAGCCCTTGGCCCGAAGCGACTCGATGAAATTGAACCGTCGTTCGAGCCCACCCTTCTGGGGGTTCGAGCAGCCGCATTTCTGCAAGTAACCGTGCATCTGGCCGGTGAGGACGAACACGACTTCCGGCTTCTCGGTCGGCCACTTGGTGAAGAGTTCTTGCGGCCGGGCCTTCGGCGGCTCCGGGGCGGCCGTCCCGCGATCGAGCAGCAAGTACGACGCGACCGCGAACCCGACCAGGGCCAGTCCGCCCAATACCAATCGGCCGACAGAGAGTTGAGTCAACGGCAATCGCATCGAGAGTCCCTCCAGGAGGCGCGGACACTATTGTTATCGGCGAACCCCCCTGGAGGGTTCAAGACAAATTGAGCCGTCTGTGCGGGCTACTTGGGCCGACTCGCCAGAAAGCGAAGCGCGAATGCGGTGCTGACCACCGGGAAATCGTCGATCGCTTGCTTGATTCGCCACTCGCCGTCGGGCTTCTGATTGGCGATGAGCCACTCGGCCCCTTCGCGATACCAGTTGTGTTTGCCGAACTCGGCCTTTCCGGACGCTCGGCCGACCGAGGCGAGCACGTCGAAGTTGTAAAGCGTGTGCGGCGGATTCGTAAGAACGAAATTGTTCGCGATCCAGACGAGCCCCCTGTCGGCGGCCTTCTCGGATTTCTCGTCGCCTTTGCCGAGGACTTCTTTCGCCTGGAGCAAGGTCGCCACACCAGCGCCGGTCATTGTGTGTGTGCCCTTGCCAACGGGGTCGTTCTTGTAGTTCCACGACCCGGCCGGGGTCTGGCCCGCCAACGTGTACTTGCGGATGGCGTTCCAAAGGATCGGATTCGGCATCTCGAAGCCGGCCTTGTGGGCGGCGTGGAGGGCCGCGATCGCGTAACGCGTGTTCGAGTTGTCGGGCGAAGTTACGGCTTCGGCCTGGTAGCTCCAGCCACGCGGTTTCCAACCGTGAAAGATGGTCCAACGAAAGCCCGACTCCTCCAGCCACTTCACGTTTCGCCGAATCAAATTGGCATCGGCCTTCGGGTTCGCCTTGCAGAGGACTTGTGTCTGCAGGCTGACGACGTACGTGTGCTTCGGCGCGACGGTCCGCAGGAATACGAGCCCTCGGTTCACGACCGGGTCCTTCGTGTCGAGGCCGCTGTCGAGCAAGGCGAGGAGGGCGAGGGCACTGGGCCCGCCCTCCTGGAGCAGCGCGAGCGTGTCATTCTCCCAGTTCCACTTGCCACTGCCTTGATTGACTTGCGCGTTTTTCAGATACGCGATCCCCTTGGCCTGGGCCTCGCGAATTTTGATATCGAGGTCCTTGTTGATCGCCACCGCGGGCTTGGGCACCTCGGGGGCCTGACCGAACGTCAGGCCGACGAACAGGAACGAGGTCGCGAAAATCGATCTCATCGGTACGCCTCCGAAAACTTGAGAAATGCATTGTGGCCGAAAGCGGGCGTGAAGTGCCACCAAAAAACCGCCGATCCGAAGCGTCGGCCGCCGGGTGTCGGTTTACCCAATGGGTTCACCGCCTTGATTGCTCAGATCAATCCCAGCGTTCCCTTCACTCGGCGGCCCAACAAGCCGACTCGTGTTGAGGCTTCTCGTTGGTGGATGCATCAGCCCCCGGAAATGGGTGGAAACACCTCGACATGAGAGTGCGACTGAACTCGGCCCATCTCGTCCAATCCTCGCCCTCGGTAGTACGCCGCGATCATTTCTCGCAAGCGCTCGGCCGGCAACTCGGCGCCCGGTGCGATTCCAAGCGGCAAGCCTTCGGTGAGCATTCGTTTCGGCAAGGCGTCCTCCGCCATCGTCCAGCCTTCGCGCTCGTTGAATAGCCGCTTGGCTAGGACGATTCGCTTGGCCGTTGCGCGGAGTTCATCAGCCGAAATGTCCCACCCGGTGACTTTGCGAAGCAAGTCGGCCGTCTCGGCATACAGGTCCGTGAACACGCCCCGCAGGAACTTGCACAGGATCAGCGAGTCGATGAGGGCCGCTCGATCTTCCGTTTCGATGGCGAGCACGGCCGACTCGGCGGTGCCGTGCAAGCGATCGGCACGATTCGAGAAGTCCGCTTCGTAAGCCCCTGATCGATTGTGGTCGGCCCCGCGCGTGCCGACCGCGAAGCCCAGTGCCATCGTTTGCAAAGCGCGCGGCTCGTAGCCGGGAATCTCCAGGCCCTTCACGTGCGGGGCGAAGTCGGGCGCGTCGCCGCCGATGCGCTCGGCCGCGAGGCGGCTTCCTTCCGCGAGCAAGTCGCCGATGCCCGTCCGCGAACCAATCTTCGCCAACGCATCGAGAAGGGCCGATGCGTTCCCGAAGCGCAAGTCGGGTTCATGGATCAGCCCCCGCTCGGCGCATTCCATCGCGAACGCGACCGTCGCGCCGGCCGAGATCGTGTCCAGGCCCAGGCGGTCGCAGAGTCGGGCGGCTTGCAGGATGGCGTCGCGATCGCCGATGCCGCAGAGCGGTCCGAGCGCGAACAGGCTTTCGTACTCGAGGCGCGTGCCCGTTGGTTCGCCCGGCGTCGCGTAAATGTGCTCGCACCCGATTGTGCAGGCCGCACACGACGAACGAGCGACCCGACGGCCGGCGTTCAGCGCCTCGCCGGAAATCGCGTCCGCATCGGCGAATGTGCCGGCCTGGAAGTTCCGCGTCGGCAACGCGTTCAGCCGGTTGAACGTGAGCAAGTTGGCGACCGTGCCCAGTTCCCGATACTTGGCGGTCGCCGGCCCGAACGAACGTCGCGATAAATCGCGGGCCGCTTCAACGACCCCCGTCGGATCGGCCACGTCGACGCGGCGCGTGCCCCGAACCGCGATCGCCTTCAAGTTCTTCGAACCGAGCACCGCCCCGAGCCCGCCACGACCGGCATGTCGATTGTCGTGGCTGATGGTCGCGAACTTGACGAGCCGTTCGCCGGCCGGGCCGATCACCGCGAACTGATACTCAGGCCCGAAGCGTTCGCGCAACTGGGCCGTGGCCGCATCGGTCGGTTGACCCCAGAGTTCGCCTGCCGGTTCAATGCGAATCATTTCCTCGTCGATCACGAGGACCGATGGCCGTTCCGCTCGGCCGACGATCGCGAACGCATCGGACCCGGTTCGCTTGCCCGCCAGGGCGAAGTGCGACGACGAAAGCGCATCGTTCAAGCGATTCGTCAACGGCGACTTGGCGACGACCGCGAACTTGGCCGACGTCGTGAGCGGCGTGCCGACCAGGGGGCTGAAGCAAAAGACGATCGGTGCCATCGGCTCGAGTGGCCCGACACCGGCCGGCGCCTCGCGCGACAGGATCCACGTGCCAAGGCCCACGCCGCCAATGAATTGACGCAGCGTCGATTCGGCGAGCGCGACCTCTTGGGAATCGCCGGTCGCGACATCGATGCGTCGATAGCGGCCGTGATACCCGAACACATCAACCCCCCGCGTCGGCCCCAAGAATTAAGACCCGCGCCCCGGCCGGCACCCGTTCATTCAAGTCGGTCACGAATCGTTCGCCGTCGATCGAAACGAGGTATTGCGGATTCAGCGAACCATCCGGCCGAGCCAGCAAACCCACGGCCGGGAACTGACGCTCGACCGAACGGATCGCGTCGAGAACGGTGTTGGCCTCGACGACGAGTTCCGCCCGCCCGGCCCGATGTCGAACGATGCCGTAGAGTTCGACGTTCATGATCTAAACCAGAATCAGATTGAAACCCTGGAGTTTCGGAAGGGCGACCCGGGGGGCGTTATCGAGCTACAGGTTGATAATGCCACCACGGCAACGAAAAGGCGAGCCGGTCGGGCGTTAGCCCACCGGGTGAACCCC
>JANLUE010000225.1:0-2052 GCA_031363325.1 Gemmataceae bacterium | reverse complement strand
ACAGGAAGAACGCCCCGCCCGCGAGTGCTTCGGGGACGGCCAACATCATCAGGCCGGCATCGACGAGGTCGTGAAACGTCAGATAGAGCAGGACGAAAATCACGAGCAACACGGCCGGGAAGACCCAGCGGAGCGTGCGGGCGGCGCGTTCCTGATGTTCGAACTCGCCGGCCCATTCGACGTGGACACCTTCCGGCAATGTCACACGTTGGGCCACGATTCGCCGAGCTTCTTCGACGAACCCAACCGCGTCGCGGCCACGAACGTTGAGCGTGACGTAATTGAGGAGCTGGCCGTTCTCGCTTTTGATGACGGCCGGGCCTTCGGTGATCGAGACATCGGCGACGGCCGTCAGAGGGATCAGGCGCGTCCCGCGCGCGGCGTGCTCGGCCACCGCCTCGTGCGGCCGCGACCGAAACGTCGAGTCGCCGACCATGCCCCCCGGGTCCGCCTTGGCGGCGACGCCGGCCGGAATTAGCAAGCGCTTGACCGCCTCCTCGTCCTCGCGTTGCGCCCGGGCGTAACGAACCCGAACCGGGAAGCGCTCGCGCTTCTCGACGGTGTTCGTCACGACCCGGCCGCCGAGCGCCGTTTCAATTTCGGTTTGCACATCTTCAACCGAGACGCCGAACCGGGCCGCTCGTTGTCGATCGATGGTGATGTCCAGATAGCCTTTGCCCATGATCGGCGCGGCCACCACGTCGCGAGCACCGCGAACCGGCTTGACGGCCCGTTCGATTTCCTGGCACACACGGTTCACGGTGTCCAGGTCGGGGCCAAACACTTTAATGCCGATATCGGTGCGCACGCCGGTCGAGAGCATCTCGATGCGATTGATGATCGGCTGCGTAAATATGTTGGACCAGCCGGGCACTTGAAGCACGCGGCCGAATTCGTCGTCGATGAGGTCCCCCTTCGGCCCGCCGGTCCGGGGCCAAAGGAACACGCGGGCACGGAACGGGCCTTCGAGTTCCGCCCGCAGTTCCGCGAGCGCGGGCAAGGCTGAAGCATCGTGCGGTCGGCCCAGGCGAACGTTGGTTGACGCCTCGACGAAGCGCCGGGTTTCCGGGCCACGCGGGGCGGATTCGACGAACCCCTGACGGTCGGCGCCGGCACACAACTCTTCGAGCGCGTACCAGGTGAACGCCTCCGTGCCACGATCGAACAACTCGAAGTTGATCTGTTTGACTTGCTCGCGCCAACGTCGCTCGCGCTCGACTTCGACCGCGTCGAGCGTCTCGTCCGCGAGCGTGCGTCGTTCGCCCGTGACCAGCGCGGCTGCTCGATCGAGGATGCCCTGCAAAGCGGAGGGCCGCGACGCGAACTCGGACGCGTCGGACAAATGGCGACGGGCGACCAGTTCGGCCGCGAGGCGTGCCTGGAGGCCAGTCACCGTTTCCCGCGCGAGTCGATTGGCGAACGCCCGCCCGTACTCGACGGTGAGTTGTGCCAGCTCGGTCGCGTCGAGTTCAATGTGCGCTCGGCGGAGGCTATCGGCGATTGCGAACCGAACCAGTTCCGGGCCAAGCTCGCGCTCGAATTCCTTGAATCGCCGCAGGGCGAGTTCACGCATCACCTCGTCGAATCGTTCGAGCGCTTTCTGGGCCGAATCGTTGCTCAGTTCGTCCCGCGCTTCGGCCGAGGTCGCCGTCACGAAGCCGTCGCGTTCCAGGGCGGCGAGCGCGGCCCGCACCTGGCGCGCGGCGTCGTCGAACTTCAATACGCGCTTCGGCCAGTGCGACTTTGGCCGAAAGTTGATGAACGTCTCGACCATGTCGAGCGGAGCCGGATCGGTCGCGGTGTCGGCTCGGCCGGCCTTGCCGATCACCGACTCGACTTCGGGGAAGCCGCGCGTCAGCGCGTCGCGGGCCTTCAAGTCGTCCGCGACTTGTGTGATGCTCGCGCGGGGAACGGTGACGGGCATGTCGAGGGCCGTGCCCTCGTCGAGCATCGGCATGAACGAGACGCCGATCTTCGGGAAATGCCAGGCCCAGAGACCGAGCACTACAAGAGTGACCAGTGACAGAAACTGCCAGAGGGCTCCACGGGTGA
>JANLUE010000513.1:0-4603 GCA_031363325.1 Gemmataceae bacterium | reverse complement strand
GGACACAACGGCGAACTTCCAGCTCCCCTTTTTTCGCTCCTCTTCGACCTCCGCCTTGCGTCGTGCCGCCGCCTCCTTGGCACTGACCTTCGGAGCCGGCTCCTTCGGGCCCGCGAGCAACCGGACGAGCGTGGCATCCGGGCCGGCTTCGAAGGCCGACCGGAGTTCGTCGCGGGTCGGGCCGAAGGCGGCGCGACGATAGAGATGCGACGCCCACTTGGCGGTCCAGGGGTCGTCTTTGGTCGGCACCCAGGCGGCCCATTCGCGGGCCGGATCGAGTTGGTCCACAGGCTTCGACATGAGACGGCCCTCCGGTTGCCCAGTAGACGAACGGGGACATCAACCCCAACCCAAATGATCCCGCGCCGTTGGCGGAATCTCAAGTCAATGCTGTCGATTCGTTACATGCCAGACAAGTCACGCTGGAACGATCTGCGTCTCTTCAGGGCCGTAGCGGCAGTCGCCCAGAACGCAAATCGGCCGTCGAAGTCCGAGGCCATCGCGTTCTCTAAAACAACTTCCTTCCAGTCGCCCTCACTCGCCCACTCGCCCGGTTCTCGTGAACGATTCCATGAAACAGTTTCTCCCCGCCGTGATGGCGATCTCGTTCGTTGGCCCTTTGTCGGCCGACGAGTTCACCGACTCCATTCGGCCGCTCGTCGGCAAGTATTGCCTCGAATGTCATTCGACCAAAGCGAAGAAGGGCAGCCTCGACCTCGAACGGTTCACGACCGTTGAGCACGTCCGCAAAGAAGTGAAGCCTTGGCTCGGGATCATCGAACAACTCGAGGCCGGCGAGATGCCGCCCAAGGGGAAGCCGCAACCGACCGCCGACGAGAAGAAGCGGCTCGTCGCCTGGACGCGTGGCTTTCTCGACGCCGAGGCGCGAGCCCGGGCCGGCGACCCGGGGCACGTGCCGCTTCGTCGGTTGAGCAACGCCGAGTACGACCGCACGATTCGCGACCTGACGGGGGTCGACTTACGGCCCGCCCGCGAGTTCCCGGCCGACGGGGCCGCTGGCGAAGGCTTCACGAACGCGGCCGAGGCGCTCGCCGATGTCTCGCCGTCGCTGCTGAACAAGTACTTGCTGGCGGCCAAGGAAATCTCGAGTCACGCGGTGTTCCTGCCGGACGGTTTGCGCTTCTCGGCCGGCAAGACGCGCCGCGACTGGACGGACGAGAACGTCGCCGAGCTGCGCGAGCTCTATTCGAAGTACGCTCCCGATGGTCGCCTACCGATTCGACCCTACCTGGCCGCGACGATTCGC
The DNA here is from genome assembly GCA_031363325.1 of Gemmataceae bacterium. Lineage (GTDB taxonomy): Bacteria > Planctomycetota > Planctomycetia > Gemmatales > Gemmataceae > SIAJ01. The sequence continues at coordinate 3,336 of JANLUE010000513.1, read as the reverse complement.
CATCGCGACACACTTGGAAAGAAGTTAGCCGAAGTCGCGGCGAAGGAAAAACTGAACGCCAAATATCTTGGCCTCCTCTGGCAAGCGCTGACCGACAAGAAGCCTTCCTATCCACTCGATGCGATCCGTTCGCGCTGGCGGACGGCCACCGAGAAAGACGTCGATTCGTTGCTGGGCGACATCACCGCCTGGCAGACGGCCCTGTGGAAGTTCCAACTGATCGGCAGCTTCCGTTACGAACAGGTCGAACGCCAGATTCCGAACGATCCGCCGACTGCCACGAGTCGCACGCTCCGCCTGAAATTGACGCCGACGCCAGGTCAATCGGATGTCGCGGTCCACCTGTCGGCACGTGAGTTGATCGGACCGGGAACGGGAAACATCGTTTGGAAAAGGCCACGCTTCGAGGGACTCGGCGAGACGCTACTCCTTAGCGATTACGCGAAGTACGAGGCGAAGTTCAACGTCAACGTGCCGGGAGTTTTTTCGAATGCCGCCAGATATCTGGATGCCGTTGCCCAAATGGCCGGCGACCCGAAGTTGAAGCTCGCCGACGTGGCCAAGGCGAACGGGCTCAGCGAACAACTGCTCGATCGTTGGCTGGACCTGGCGGCCATCGATCCGAACCACAAGTCGAGCGACGTGCAGTTCCCGCGTCGGCTCGATCCGTCCGACACACTCGAGCTGCTCGACGAGTCCGTGAAGAACCCCCAGTGGCCAGCCATCAACGGCTGGAAGCGACGCGGAGCGGAACTTCCCTCGGTCATGTCGAATTCGTCCGACGAGGAACTGAAGATCCCCGGCACGGCCCCGCCGCATTCCGTCGTCGTCCATCCGACGCCGACCGAATATGTCGGCGTCGCCTGGACCAGCCCGGTCACCGGGCCAGTCAAAGTGAGCGCCAAGATCGCGCACGCCCATCCGGCCTGCGGCAACGGCGTGGCCTGGTGGGTCGAACATCGTCGCAACGGCCGGGCGGCGACGATCGGCGAGGGGTCCGTCGAACTCGGCAAGTCCGGCGAGTTGAAAACGACATCGATCAACGTTGCGAAGGGGGACGTTCTGATCCTGGCGGTCGACGCGAAGAACAAAGACCACGTCTGCGATTTGACGCAGATCGTCTTTGAAATCTCGGAAGATGACGTGCGCAATATGTCCTGGAAGCTTGGCCTGGATGTGGCGGATTCGATTGGCGATGGGAATCCGCACGCGGACTTCCTTGGCAACAAGAACGTCTGGCGATTCGTGCGCGGCCCAGCTCGGCCAACGGGCGCGGCCTCGAGTCCCACAGTCCCGGCCGATTCGCTACTCGGTCGGTGGCGTGTGGCCGCGTCGAACCCGGCGAAGCGCGACGAGGCGGCTCGACTGGCCACCCAGGTGCAGGCCCTTCTCATCGGCCCACGACCGGCCGACCCGAAACATCCCGACCGGCTCCTGTACGATCATCTGGCCACGGTGTCGGGACCAATACTACGCGGGCTCGATTTCTCGCGATTGCCCAAGTCGAAGCAACAGCTCGGCCTGGCGCAGGACCGATTCCAGGACGCGGATCTGGCCGGCCCGGCGAACGGGGTCGTCGAGGTTCGCTTGCCGATCGCGCTGTTCCAAGATCGCGAATTCGTCGTCGACGCCACGACGGCCGGGGCCGACCGAGCGGCGTCGTTCCAGGTGGGGACCGGGCCGGGTGCTGATCGCTGGGACGGCACTTCGCCCATCGTCGTGCATCACGGCAGTCCGGCGTTCAAGCAACTGCACGCTGGCTTGAACGAGTTCCGTGAACTGTTCCCGACGTACATTTGCTTCTCGGCCGTCATCCCGACCGACGAGGTCGTCTGTCTCAAAATGTACCATCGCGAGGACGGCCACCTGTCTCGGTTGTTCCTGAGCGATGCCGAGAAAGCTCGTCTCGACAAGCTGTGGGACACGCATCGATTCGTTTCGCAATGGCCGATCGCCGAGAACAAGTATTTGCCGCAGTTCATCGGCTTCGTCACGCAGGACCAGCCGAAGGAATTGCTCGACTACTTCGAAGGGAAACGAAAGCAGTTTCAGAAATGGTCCGACGATTTCGAGAAGGAACTCGAGTCGGCCGTGCCACAGGAACTGAACGCGTTGCTCGAGTTCGCCGCCCGCGCCTATCGTCGGCCGTTGTCGGACCGCGAGGCCGGCCAGCTCCGCGAACTGTTCGCTGGCCTGCGCCAGAAAGGCGTACCTGCGGACGAGGCCTTGCGTGGCGTGCTCGCCCGAATCCTCGTGGCCCCCGCGTTCCTGTTCAAAATCGAACAACCTCCTCCGGGCGTGAAGCCCGGCCCCGTTTCCGACTGTGAACTCGCCAGTCGACTCAGTTACTTCCTGTGGTCGAGCGCGCCGGATGCGGAGCTTCGCCGTCTCGCGGCCGCCGGCCAACTTCGCGAGCCGAAGGTTTTGGCCGAGCAAACTCGGCGCATGCTCAAGGACGACAAGGCCCGATCGCTCGCCATCGAATTCGGTGCCCAGTGGCTACACGTTCGCGGCTTCGACGAACTCAAGGAAAAGAACGAGGCCCTGTTCCCGACCTTCAACGAGCCGCTTCGCCAAGCGATTTACGAAGAGACGATTCAATTCTTCCACGACCTATTCCGGTCCGACCGGTCCGTGAACTCGATCCTCGACGCGGACTACGCGTTCCTGAACGAGCCGCTCGCCAAGCACTACGGCGTCCCCGGCGTGACCGGCCCGGAATGGCGGCGCGTCGATGGCGTTCGCAAATACGGTCGCGGCGGCATCCTGGGGCTCGCCACAATACAGACCAAAGAATCGGGGGCATCGCGAACGAGCCCCGTCCTGCGTGGCAACTGGGTCGTCGAGACGTTGCTCGGCGAGAAGTTGCCGAAGCCACCGGCGAACGTGCCCCGGTTGCCCGAGGAGGAAGCCGTCGGCGAACAGACCATGCGGCAACTCGTCGAGAAGCACACGCGCGTGGCCGAGTGTGCGGTTTGCCACATGCGCATCGACCCGTTCGGCTTCGCGTTCGAGAAGTACGATCCAATTGGCCGATTCCGCGATAAGGATCTCGGCGGCCGACCGATCGACGCCAGGGTGAAATTGAAAGACGGCACCGAGTTCGAGGGGCTTGACGGCCTGCGGACTTACTTGGGGACGAAGAAACGCGACGTGATCGTGCGGCTCTTCAGCAAGAAACTGCTCGGCTACTCCCTCGGCCGATCGACCGCCCTTTCGGACGACCCGCTGAACGACGAGCTGGTCAAGGAACTCAACGCGAACGAAGGCCGCGTGTCGGCGGCCGTGCTGAAGATCGTCGCGAGCCCGCAGTTCCGCAACGTGCGGGGTCGCGAC
>JANLUE010000509.1:0-7768 GCA_031363325.1 Gemmataceae bacterium | reverse complement strand
GTTGTTCCAGGTGTCGGCGAATCGAAAGGAACCAAACAATGAATGCTCACATACGCGCCAACTTGATCTTGCTTGGGCTCACGATCGCACTCGGTGCGATCGCCTATCCGCTGGCGGTGCTCGCGATCGGCCGGGCGCTGTTTCCGAGTTCTTCGACCGGCAGCCTCGTGGCCGATGCGGACGGGAAGCCGATCGGTTCGCGACACATCGCCCAGGAATTCAAGGGCGACGAGTGGTTCCAGCCGCGCCCGTCGGCGGCCGGGTACAATGCGTCCGCCTCCGGCGGGTCGAACTGGGGCGCGAGTAGCCCGAAGCTCCGCGATCGCGTCGCCCGGCAAATTGGGCCAATCGCGGTTTACCGGGCCGGCACCCATTCGACGAACGTGCAACAGGACATCGAAGCGTGGCACGCGGCCAAGCCCGATCGATTGGCGACGTGGCTGAAGGAGTACCCGACCTCGGCCGCGAACTGGCTGGGCGACTCGGGGAACGCGAGAGCGATCGAAGCCTGGACGGCCGCGAACCCCGGCGACTTCTGGGATACGTTTGCCGCCAGACATCCGGGCGCGTTCCCGGATGTCGAGAACGACGCGATCAAGCCAACGACAAACGGCTCGGCCATCCACGCGACCTACTTCGATTCCTGGCTGCGCGACAACCCCGAGCGTGCCCGCGACCTCGAACCGATCTCGACCGATGCCGCGACCGCGTCGGGGTCGGGCCTCGATCCGCACGTCACCTTGCGAAACGCGAGGGGCCAGGTCGAACGCGTCGCGTCGGCGTGGGCGACAAAGACGAAGCGCGACCCGGTGGAAGTTCGCGACGAAGTGGCCGCGATCCTCGCTGCGGCCGCGTTCGAGCCGCTCGCGGGCCTCGCGGGTGGCGAGCCACTCGTCAACGTACTCGAGGTAAACTTCGAGTTGGCGAAGCGGTACAAGAAGTGATTTCGACTTTGCGGCGAACGAATATCCGTGCGGAGTCGGTCGGCCGGGCTTCCGTGTCAACCGGACATCCCTATCAAAACCACTGGTGAATTGTCCGCTGCCGATGACCCAATCGAAACTCGAAACTTGAAACTCGATACCGCTCCCCCCAAGACGCCGCTGTCCGTCCTGCCCGGCGGCGGGCCGGACATCGACTACGAACTGATTCTCGATTGCGTGCATTGCGGCCTCTGTACGGCCGCGTGCCCGACCTACGTCGAGAATGGGCTCGAGGCCGATTCGCCACGTGGCCGCATCTACCTGATGCGGAACGTCATCGACGGCCGCCTGCCGCTCGACAACGAGGTGAAGGGGCACCTCGACCTGTGTCTGAACTGCCGGGCCTGCGAAACGGCGTGCCCCTCGGGCGTGCAGTACGGCAAGCTCATCGAGCCGTTCCGCGAGTACATGGCCAAGCTCGAACCGGGGCGCGCGACGAAGCCGCTCGGCTTTCTGCAGCGCTGGATGCTGTTCCACATTTTCCCGTCGCGGTTCCGGACTCGACTGGCACTCATGCCCGCCCGGCTCGCGCAATGGACCGGCCTCGACTGGCTGGCCCGCAAGTCCGGGCTGATGCGATTGCTGCCGCGGCAAGTCCGGGTGATGCACAGCATGTTGCCCGCATTGAAGAAACATCACGGCTCGCTGCCGGAGTTCTTGCCGGCCGAGGGGCCGCGCCGGGCCCGCGTGGGCTTGTTCCTCGGTTGCGTGGCCGACGCGATCTATCCGGAATCGCAAGTCGCCACCGCCCGAGTCCTTCAGAAAAACGGCTGCGACGTATACATCCCGCGTTCGCAACAATGTTGCGGGGCGTTGCACTATCACTCGGCGATGGAAGAGCCGGCCCGCGAACTCGCCGCCCAAAACCTGACGGCCTTCGGCTTCACCGGCCCAAAGCTCGACGACCTCGACGCGGTGATCATCAACGCGGCCGGTTGCGGGGCGATGATCAAGGACTACGGTCACTTGATGCATCACACGGCCGACGCCGAGGCCGCGAAGAAATTCGTCGCCAAGTCCAAGGACATCACGGAGTTCCTCGTCGAACTGGGGCCGATCAAGCCGACGCACCCGCTGAAAATTCGGGCGACGTATCACGATGCCTGTCACCTTCGACACGCGCAGCAGATCGCCAGCCCGCCGCGGAAGTTGTTGGAAATGATCCCCGGCCTCGAACTTGTGGCCTTGCCGGAAAGTGAGATTTGCTGCGGGGCGGCCGGCAGTTATAACCTCACCCAACCCGAGATGGCCACGCGACTCGGCGATCGCAAGGCCGCCAAAATCCAGGAAACCGGGGCGCAAGCCGTCCTGATGGGCAACGTGGGTTGCCTTCTGCAGGTGGCTCGGCACCTGAAAGTCGTGGCCCCGGACGTTTGGGTGGCTCATACGATCGATGCCCTCTGGGCGAGCTACAGTGGCGAACGACCCGCCGGATTGAAGTAACCCGATCCCGACCGCATAGATTAGACTGGCGACGAAACCTTCCCGAACCCCGCCGGCCCGGTCGGCGTACAGGTAATTGTGTGCCGTGCGCGATCTCGACCCGCTAGCCAAGCTCCCCGACGAGGAACTCCTCAATCGGTTCCGTTCGGGCCAGCGGGACGTGTTCGGTTCCCTGGTGCGACGGTATCAACGGGAACTGTACGGCTACCTGCGGCGCTACCTGGGCGATGCCGAACTGGCCGAAGACGTCTTCCAGACGACCTTTGTCCAGGTGTTCATCAAGGCGGCTCAGTATGAACCGGGCCGACCGGTTCGACCCTGGCTCTATGCGATCGCCACGAACCAGGCGATCGATGCGCTGCGGCGAATCGGCCGACATCCGACCGTGAGCCTGGAACAGACCGAAGGGGAAGCGGACGGCGAGAAGCGTGGGCTGATCGACCTACTCGAAGCCCGCGAAGCCGACCCGTTCGACAACGTGGATGCGGCCGAGACGCGGGAACTGGTCCGGGCCTGCGTGGCGAAGTTGCCGGACTTCCTGAAGCAGGTCGTGCTCCTGGCCTACTACCAGGGGCTGAAGTATCAGGAGATTGCCGACGGGTTGGAGATTCCGCTCGGCACGGTGAAGTCGCGGCTCCATGCCGCCGTGGTGAAGTTGCACGAACTCTGGGGCCAGGACGCGCCGCGGAAACGGACTCACGTTCCGGAATGAATTGGTCCGGCAAGGCGAGCCCTGGAGCGTTAGCTCCAGGGGTTGACCCGTAACGAGCTTGCCTTTGACGTTCGACCCCGAGGGCTAACGCCCGTCGGGCTCGCCTTTGTTGAAGCGCGAAGGCGGCTGGAAACTGTTGCTCTCGGCGCCAGAAGCTCGAAATGAGCATCACAGGGAGAACTGTCGTGGAAGAGAACCTTCTCGGCCACCTGCTGAAAGCCAACGATCTCGGTACGAGCCAACGGGTCACGGACAGCCTGTCGGGCAATCCGTCGACCGTACACGATCTGGCTCGACTGCGTTCGGCCCTCGCACCGCTCGCGGCCGACAAAGAGGAATTCGAGCCGCCACCCGACCTGTGGGTTCGCGCCGTCGCCCGGGTGGCCGAGCACGTCGTCGCCACGGAAGGTCGCGTGGGCACGTCGGATGGCCGCGTCGAACAGTTGATCCAGCGGGCGGCCGCCGCGGCCGAGACACCGCGAACGATGTCCGTCGCCCCGGCCAAGGCGCGCACCCGGCCGGCCCGCCAGCGCTCCGAGATTTCTTCCATCACGCCAAGCCGTTGGAACGTGATCGGGGTGATTGCCTTGTCCATCGCGTTTCTCGCTTTGGTGTTTCCGGCGATCATGCATGTCCGAGCGAAAAACGCCCAGATCGCCTGCCAGGACTCGATGCGGCAATTCCATCAGGTCGTCGTCGGGTACAGCGACGCCCACCGCGATCAATTTCCGCAAGTGGGCGATGGCGAACGGGTCGCGACCGTCGTGGATACACTTCGCTTGAACGGCTACTTGCCGGATGACGGCAAGCTTCGCTGCCCGGGTGGCCCCGGTGCCGATGGCCCGGTCCTCCTGGCGAACTACGCGTACACGCTCGGCTTTCGGGACGCGGCCGGCACGCTGCATGGCATCGTCCGCAACGCTGGCACGGACATGATCCCCATTCTGGCCGACGCTCCGCTTCGCGGCCCGGACGGCGCGGTGCCGATGAACCATCGTCACGGCCAAAACGTGCTCTTCGCCGGCGGCAACGTGCGCTTCTGTCCGAACAGCTTGGTCGGCCCGAACGACGACGACATTTACTCGAACCGCCTCGGCCGAATTGGCGCGGGCATCGATCGGAACGACTCGGCGCTGGGGCGACTCGAAGATCGGCCGTAGTCGATTCTCACCCCGGGGTGGCCCACTCGTCAGCACCGACTCGGCCACATGTGGCCCGCTCGCTCCGCGAGCGGGTGAGCGGGCCCCCGTGAACAGTGGCCGCCGTCGCGAAGTCAGCACCGACTCGCGGAGCGAGTCGGCCACGTGTGGCCCGCTCGCTCCGCGAGCGGGTTGTGCGGCCCCCATGAACAGTGGCCGCCGTCGCGAAGTCAACACCGACTCGCGGAGCGAGTCGGCCACATGTGGCCTCTACCCCTCGACTCGCTCCAACAACGTCCGCAAGGCCGTCGCCGCTCGCGCCCGCAACGCGGGCGTCCAACCGGCCGTGCCTTCCCAGGCGGCGAGCGCTTCCAGCATCCGCACGTTCGCTTCGAGCAACCCCGGCGATTCTGAAACGGGTGCCACGTCTGTGGTTGGTTCCGTCAAGCCGACCACGTCGCGTGCGCCGGCCAGGAAGGATGGCGTTTCAACGGCCGTGAAGTCGACCGTGTCGGCTTCCGCATCGAAGACACTGCCGAACAGGGCTCGTTTGCTTTCGAGCGCTTTCTGCACGCGTTCCTCGATCGTCCCCCGGGCCACGAAGTGGACGACTCGCACCGGCCGACTCTGACCCATGCGATGAACCCGCGCGATTCGTTGTTCGAGAACTGCGGGGTTCCAAGGGAGTTCCAGGTTCACAACCGTGTCGGCCGCCTGTAGGTTCAAGCCGACACCCCCCGCATCGGTGCTCAGGAACACGCGGCAATCGTCCTGTTGAAATCGATCGAGCACGGCCCGGCGTTCCTGGCCGGACATGCCGCCGTGCAACAGGGTGTAGCCTACGCCAAGCCGATCGAGCACCTCGGCCGCCTTGCGAATCATCACTTCCCATTGACTGAACACAACCGCCTTGTGGTCGCCGGACGACATCAGATCGTCGATCAACTCGGCGAACTCGTCGAGCTTCGGTGAAACATTGGTCTGCTTGTCGAAGAGGAAGGTGCTGTCGCAGAGCATGCGCATGTTGACGAGGCAGGCCAAGACGCGCTTGCGGTCGAGTTCCGTCAGCATCGGTTTGGCGAGCAGTCGGGCCAATGTGATTTGCTGATCGTCGTAGGGTCGCTGTTGTTCGGGCGCGAGTTCGACGTAGACGGTCGTATCGGTCCGTTCGGGGAGCTGGCCGAGCACCTCGGCGCGGGTTCGGCGTAGGAGGACTGGGGCGAGCTTTTCGCGGATTCGGTCGAGATTGCGATAACCGACCAGATTGCCCGATTCGTCCAGGACGCGGTGTTCGTGCAGGAACTCGAAGGCCGGCCCGAGTCGGCGATCGTCCACGAATTGCACAATGCTGTACAGTTCTTCGAGTTTGTTCTCGAGCGGCGTACCGGTGAGAACCATCGCATAGCGGCTGCGGAGTTTCTTGACGGCCCGCGACGTTTTCGATTCCCAGTTCTTGATGCGCTGGGCTTCGTCGAGGACGACCACGTCCGGCGCCCAATCGTTCAATTCGTCCAGGTCGCGGACGACCTGTTCGTAGTTCACCAGTTTGTAGAACGCGTCGCCGGCATAGAGTTCGGTTCGGGCTTCTTTCAAACCTTCGACCACTTGCACGGTGCGATCGGTGAACTTGCGAATCTCCCCTTCCCACTGGTACTTCACGGAGGCCGGCGCGACGACGAGAACCTTGCGAACGCCGCGTTCCCGCGCGAGCAATTCGATCGCGGCCATGGTCTGCGCGCTTTTACCCAGGCCCATGTCGTCGCCGAGAATCGCCCGCATTCGCCCGGCCAGGAACGCGGCCCCCCGCGCCTGATAGTCGAAGAGCGGCAACTTCAACAAATGGCGAAGCTTCGATGCGTCCCCCAGGGCGTCGAGGTCGGCCAGCAAGCTCCGCTCCCAGCGGGCGAGTTCAAGTCGCTCCATGTCGCGATCGATGAAGTCCATGGCGTCGGACATCACCGTGACCTGTTCGGGCACGGACTCGATGGCCGCGATCAGGTCGGCCGGCGGATGTTGGCCCGTCCAGAACCCGGCCGGGTCGAAGAATCGCCGGGCCAGTTCGGCCAGTTGATCGGAGTGCCGGGGCGGGAGCTGAATTCGCAAGCGAAGCTGGGCGGCACTGTAATCGAGGCCGACTTCGGAGCGCGTGACCGGGGCCTTGCGCCGTTTGACCGGCTCGCCATCGGCCTGAATTCGATCCAGGACCGCTTCGATGTGCTTGCAGGTGCCGAGCGTGTTGGCCTTGAAGTCCGGGCACGTGCAGGCGTTGTCGCCCGGTTCGAACCCTTTGACGGTGACGTTGTACTGCCCCTTGGTCTCCGGGTTCGTGACGCGGTAGTCCGAGAAAACGCGGTTCTTGCCGAGGTTCTCGATGGTGAGGTGCGCGGCGCGGGCCCGCTGTCGGCGCAGGTCAATCTGTTCTTCGCGGATCATCGGCGTCTCGCGCGGGCCACCGTCCATTTTACCGGGACGCCAGTCCAATTGAGTGGTTGGTAGGCCGCGAATGTTGGTTGCGACGGCATGGTGGTGTTGGTCGGATCGCGAAGTGAGTTTTGGAATGCTCAGGCCGGCGAGGAAGAACACGAACCCAACCAGGGCCGCCAACGGTCGATGGACCTTGATCGGCTTCGCGTCGCCGGTCGCCCGACGATGTTCCTCCAGGTTGATCGTCCTAACATCGGTCTTCAGAGTTGGTTGGGCCGGCACCGGCACTTCGGCCGGCTTTGGGGCGGGTGCGATCGCGTTCCTCCACTGACCGAACGCCTTGGCACCGGACTTCAGCCAGATTTCGACGGCCCGGAGTTGCGTCTTCTCCTCGGTCGAATGCAACAGTTCCCGATGCACGTTGAGCGTCTCGGCGCACGTCTCATCGAATCGCCGCCGCTTGGCGTCGCGATAAACATCGTTCCATTCGCAACGGAATCGACTGGGCCATTGTTGAACGGTGGAAGCCTTGCGTTGGACCCGCTCGGCGACGACCTTCCACGCGTACCCCGCGGCCCGAAGCTCGGCCGCGACGGTCATCAGGTGGTGGAGGTTGCCGGACACGACTGGAACTCCCGAACGGAGCACGGGGCGGAATTGGGCGCGGCCGCCGGTGTATTTCACACGCGGCTGCCCCAAGGAGATAATGCGGGTGGGCTTTTTTCGCTAGCCGGGCGCGCGAATTTTCGGGAAGTTTTTTGGAAAATGGGGCCGACGGCGCTGGCTCCGGGAGCCGCTTCGGCGACCCGCAACTATCGAACTTCACGTTGACAATGCCACTGACCGTTGCGTCGTCGCCGGGTCGTATCGCAGCCTTTCAGGCTGCGGGCACTGGGCGGGCCGGTCCCCAGGGCGGCGTCGGCTGCGCCGACTTGCCCTGGGCTTAGGGCTGCCAGGCCTTCGGCCTGAAAACCACGAACGTTCCCCTCTGCCGTCCGGTCCTTAAGTTGTGGGCATTGGGCTTACGCCGCGCCGCTCGCTGGGGTCCGTCCCCGGCCGCGTTGCCC
>JANLUE010000491.1:0-10610 GCA_031363325.1 Gemmataceae bacterium | reverse complement strand
CCTGGCTCGTGGTCGATGGCCAGGACTGCGGCCCGCTACGCCCCAGCGACCGCGTGACCGTTCGCCGGGCCCCGGTGGCGTTCGGGCTCGTCAAGGTGCCGGGCAAAACTTACTATCAGACCTTGCGGGAAAAACTGCGTTGGGGGACGACCCCCAACTACCGGCATGAACCGGACGCCGGTTGACGGCGTAGAGACGGGATACCCGGGTCAAACACCCCCATCAGGACGCGCGCCGACCACATGTCAACGCCGATCGTTAATTTGTTGCTCGCGGGCCTCGTCCTGGCCGTCCTTCAGGCCCTCGCGGCCCTCCCCTGGATCTGGTCGTTCGATGGGCGCCCGTTCCGCAGATGGATTTCGGACACGACGGTGCTGGCCTATCTCGGCGGCGGGATCGTGGCCATCGCCGGACTGATCGCGTTCTACCTGGCGCGCGTGGCCGACCTGGTCAAAGTCCTCGAATACGGCCGGTACTACGGGTCGATCTTGCACTTGCAATTGGTCATCGACTTCGCGGTCGTCGCGCCGCATCTGTTGCTTTACGTTTGGCCGAAGGGCGGGGCCGTCGCGGTGGCCGCACTTCGCGAATCGCTGCGCCAGCCAATGTTCTGGCTCATACTCGGCCTCGCCATGTTCCTGATCCTGGTCTCGCTCTTCCTGCCGTACTTCACGCTCGGCGACGACTACAAGCTCATGAAGCACGTCTGCTTCGACATCGTGATGCTCTTCTCGGGGTTGTTCGGCTTGCTGTCGGCGAGCATCTCGATCAGCGATGAAATCGAAGGCCGAACCGCGATCACGGTGATTAGCAAGCCGGTCAGCCGTCGGCAGTTCCTGATCGGCAAGTACCTTGGGATTCTGCTCGCCTGTTTCACCATGGCCTTGTTGCTCAGTTGGGCCATGTGTTGGGCGCTGGCCATTCGTCCGGGCTACGACACGCTCGACGATGTCCTCGACCCGATGCCGTTCGAGACCGCCATCTGGCTCGCCCCGAAGGTCGACGCCGTGGTCCCGACTGTCGAAGGCTCGGCGATGGCGCGGGGCACCGGCCAGTGGCTCGGCGAGGCGCTGGCTCATCACATCGGCGTGATCCGGGTGTTCGGCGAAGTGATGATCCTGTTGGCCGTTTGCACCGCGCTGGCGACCCGCGTCAGTTTCGTCGTCAATCTGGTGATTTGTCTGGGCATTTTCTTGATCGGCAACCTGTCGCCGATCATGGTCCACGTGACCGACAAGCCGGAGAATCAAGGGAACCCCGCGCTTCAGCTGGTTCGTTTCATCGCGCAGTTGTTCAACACGATCTTCCCTTCGCTCGACGCCTTCGACATGGGCCCGGCCATCATCCGGGACACGCCGTTGAGCACGATCAGCTTCCTGGGCTTCGTGGGCACCGTGCTGCTCTACGCTCTTCTGTACACGGCCATCTCGATTCTCGCCGGCTTGCTGCTCTTCGAGGACAAGGACCTGGCGTAGTGTTGAGGGCCTCAATCGGATTGCGTGTCATTCGCCGGGCGAATTCCCAGCCACAGCAGTCCGCCCACAAAGCTCACACCGCAGGCCAGGGCGATGGCCGTTTTCCAGCCGTAGACATCGGCGATAACCGGGGTCACGATCGGGGCGAGCAGCCCCATGCCGTTGCCGCCGGTATTGAGCAGGGCGCAGGCCAGGCCGCCGTTGCGTGGGGCGAGCAACGGGGCGGTGGTCCAGAAGATCGCTTCGCACAGGCCAAGCGACCCGAGGGCCAGCGAGAAAAACAACACGACCCGATCGGGGTCGGTCGCTTCCACTCCCAGCCAGCCGAAGCCGGCGCAAGCGCCCATGCCGACAACGGCCATCGTTAGGCAGCCGACATATTGGCCGATGCGTCGACACAGAAAATCGGCGAGCCAGCCACCGGCGATCATGCCGACGGCCGACGCGAGACTCACGATCATGGCCGCCTGACGGCTATCCACGGCCGACAACTTGAGCACGTCCTCGAAGTAAAAGCTCATCCAGTAGAAGAACAAATACTGAAAATATCCCACGGCCCCATAGCTCAGCGTGATCAGGATCAAGCGGCGATTTTGAATCAACTCGATCATGTCGCCGACGCTCGCCGCAACCGGTTTCGGGGTTGCTCGGCCTTCGGCAATCAACGCGCGCTCGGCCGCGTTCGTGGCGGAGTGTCGTTCCGGATTGTCGGCCGCGAGGAACGTCCAGGCGCTGGCCCAGATCAACAGCGCGGCACCGGAAATCACGAACCCCATCGGCCAATCGAAGCGATCCATCAAGAAGCCGAACACCGGGTACGTGAGCGCGATGCCGACCAGGGCCCCGGCCGTCACGAGGCCGTTCGCCGTCGAGCGCTTGGCGATCGGCAGCCACAACGAGACGGCGCGAGCACTCGCCGGGTGTAAGGGCACGCTCGCCGCGCCGACGAAGCCGCGGATCACCAGGAGTGGCGCCAGCAACGCCGGTATCGCGAGGCCGGCCCAACCGAGCAACCCCGTCGCGATGCCGAACGTGCCGAGCCCGATCCCCATGCCGGCCAGCGCCCAGCGTGGGCCAACCCGGTCGATCAGCCATCCGCCCGGCAACATGCCGATCGTGTACACGAGCAAGGCGGTTGAATAAACCCAGCCCATCTCGGACTTGGTTAGGCGATCTTCGCCGATGAATCGTTCGCCCCCGACGACCGAGATGTTGATTCGATTGAAGTGCGCGAGAAACGTGAAGCCGATCAGGAAGATCACGATCCGCCAGCGGATGAGGGTGGCGCGGTCCTGAGACATGGGTCGCTCGCGTTTGGGCTTCGAGTGTTCTACCCGACAGGGAGGTGCGCGACACTGATCCGACGCGCCTACCGCACCGCGGCACCATTGTCGCCTTTCGCTCCGCGAAAGGATTGCGGCGAGCGGCCCCGGAGTTCGACACGGTACGCGAACGCGATGCGGATTCGTAGCCCTTCAGGCTGCGGGGATGGGTCCGGGCCCATACCCAGGGCGGCGATGGCTGCGACATCTTGCCCTGGGCTGAATAATCCCAGGCCGTTGGCCTGAAGACGATTCAAGATGTGTGAGGCCATCGATTCCATGTTTTTGTCCGAGGTTTTCAGGCCAACGGTCTGGGATCCCCAAGCCCAGGGCAAGATGGCGCAGCCATCGCCGCCCTGGGTTTGGGCCCGGACCCATCCCCGCAGCCTGAAGGGCTGCGACGAATCCACAACGCGTTCGTGTACCGTGTAGAACTCCGGGTGTCGCGTGACTCGAGTTTAGTTGGGCAATGTCGCTTGACAATGTTCAAAAGTACAGTATCATGAATTTGGGCTCTGGTCCCGCCGCCAAAAGAGTTGCGTTTCTGTCCTTCCCCGGCAGAAGCGGAGTTCCGCCGCCACGCATCGGCTCGTACCCACCGCCATTGGAGGGCTCGGTCTCAACGCGCATTTTCACCGCCAACTTCGCCGTCCACTTCCATCGGCAGCCCTTCTCGAGCCGAGGTGACACAAAATGACACGGATTGCGACAAAAATCCAAGAAGTTTAATTGCCGCGTTCGCAGATGGTTCGCCGTTGGAGGCCGATTTGTCGGCGTGCATTTTTTCGCCGCCAACTTCACCGGCCACTTCCATCGGCAGCGCCTTTTCAAGCCGAGGTGTCCCAAAATGTCCACGATTGCCCCAAAAATCAACAGAAGTTTAATTTCTGCGTTCACGGCTGGTTCGCCATTGGTGGCCGCGTTCGCCAGAACGCGGAAACCATCCGGGGCTCGCCCGCGTTCGGGCGAACGCGGCTACGGGCTTTACAGGAACGGGTTCAACCACATTGTGGCTTCGAGTGGAAATCCGGTGAATCGTCGTCGGCCACCCTTGCGAACGGCGGGCGAATCGGGTCCAATACCTTCATCCAATTCTGGGTGTTGTGCCATGCTCCGAATCCTCGGCAACGCGAAGCGGACGTGCGATGGGCTCAGCCGACGCGAATGGCTTGTGGCTGGCGGGCTTGGGCTGGCCGGGATCGCGGGCGGCGCGCCAGTGGCTCCGACCGCCAAGGCCAAGAACGTCATTCTGCTGTACCTGTTCGGCGGGCCGAGCCAGCTCGATACATTCGACCCGAAGCCCGATGCCCCTCCGGAAGTGCGCGGCGAATGGAAGTCGATTCGCACCCGCGTGCCGGGCCTCGACATCTCGGAGCTTCTGCCGAACGTCGCCAACCTGATGGACCGCGTCACGTTGATTCGTTCGCTGAATCATCCGTGGAACTTTCACGGCATGCAGTACGCCACGACCGGCCTGCCGCAAGGCACAATCCCGATCGAAGAGACGCAACAACATCCCGAACAGTGGCCGTTCGTCGGCTCGATGGTCACCTACCTCGATCGAGTGCGAAACGGGCCGAAGCCGAATGGTGCGGTTCCGGACAATGTGATCCTGCCCTGGTTGCTCAGTTCGCGTCGGTCGATGCCGCCCTATGCCCGACTGCACGCGTCGTACCTGGGTGGCGAGTTCGACCCGATCTGGGGGGAGTTTCACGGCTCCGGAACTCGCTCGATCACGCGCACGTCGTGGGGGCCGGCCGAGGAATACCGGGACCCGCACCTCGGCATCCCGCCCGACGCCCGTTTCGAGTTCGCGGCCGGGACCGCACTCACCGATGGCCTCACGCTCGATCGCTTGACTGGCCGAGCGTCGTTGCTCGACCAGTTCGATTCGGCCCGCCGACAGTTCGACCGCACCCGCGCTGGCCGACGCATGGACAGCAATCGGGCACTCGCGTTCTCGTTGATGGACTCGCCGGGCATTCGAACTGCCCTCGACCTGGGCCGCGAATCGGTGCGGACCCGTCGACGTTACGGCATGACTCTGTTCGGCCAGGGTTCGCTGCAAGCGCGGCGACTGGTCGAGGCCGGTTGCCGGTTCGTCACGGTGATCTGGGACGAGTTTGGCCAACTGAATACGGGTTGGGACACGCACGTCGATCAGCGGAATCGCTTGAAGAACGACCTGCTGCCGGGCTTCGACCTGGCGTTCTCCGCGTTGATCGACGACTTGGACCTACGCGGCATGCTCGACGAGACATTGGTGCTCGTGCTCAGCGAAATGGGCCGCACGCCGAAGCTCGAAGGGGACGGTCGAGGCCACTGGGGCCGTGCTTATTGCAACATCCTGGCCGGTGCCGGCATCGCCCGGGGGCGGGTCATTGGCAAGACGGACAAGATCGCCGCCACGCCAATCGACTCGCCGCACAAGGCGAAAGACGTGCTCGCGACCATGTACCATCTCCTGGGCATTGATCCCGAGACCAAACTCGTCGACAAGCAGGATCGGCCCGTGCCGCTGTTGCCGTACGGCGAAGTGATTCGCGAGGCGCTGGCGTGACGGCGTTACGGCCTTGCTGCTCCAAATCCAATTCGCACAGGTTTCCCGCGAAGGATTTCTCCCAATCCGGACAATAACGGACGGACACCCGGCGGGGCCGCGATGTCGGAACGCATCTGGCGGGAGCGCGGCTTACGGGAAGCCGTGGCCGCCGGCGACCAACGGGCCTGGCAGGCCTGGTACGCCGACGAATACGCGCCCCTGGAACGGTACGTCCTGTGGCGCAGCGGTTCGCTTCGCGATCTTGCCGACGACGTGCTTCAAGAAACTTGGTTGACCGCCGTTCGCCGAATCCGCAAGTTCGACCCCGAACTTGGCACGTTCCACCAATGGCTGTGCGGCATCGCCACGAACGCGATCCGCAACGCCCTGCGATCGCGACGCCGTCGACCGGCCGAACCGTTGAGCGGCAACGAGGCCTCGGCCGATTCGTTGATCGAGCGCGAACGCTCGGAACGAATCGCGCTGGCCCTGAGTGCCTTGCCCGAACGTTTCGAATCGGCTCTGCGCTTGAAGTATCTCGATGGGCACACCGTGGCCGAGATCGCGACGGCTTCGGGAGAGACAGAGAAGGCGGTCGAATCGTTGCTCACGCGGGCCCGGATCGCTTTCCGAGAGGCGTATGGCCATGACGGATGACGAACTGCTAACCCCCCGGCCCGCTTTGCCGAACGAGGCCTTGCGTTCGGACCTCCAGGGCCGCACGTCCGCGATCCTTCGACGGGGTTTTTGGTTTCGACGCCTTGGCCGAGTGGCGACGTTCGCGAGTTGCTTCGTTGCTGGCCTGACGATCGCCTGGGCCTGGCCATTGCCGCAATCGCGAATTGAAGTCGAATTCACGCGAGTCGAAGTCCCTGTGCCCGCGTCGGTCGAAGCGAGCCCGCCGACACCGATGTCGCCCGTCGAACTGGAACGATCCGCGTCGGAAATGGTCGAGCGCGCCGAGGCCGCCCGGCGCTATCGCGAAGCGGGCCATCGCTATTTCCGCGACTGGGCGGACTATTCGGCCGCCCTGCGCTGCTATCGCCAATTCCTCGACGCGGCGGACCCGGCCGACCTGGCCGTCGCGTCCGACGATACGACCCTGTTGGTCTCCCTCAAGAACGCCCGTGGCCTGGAGAAGAACCCATGACGCTCCGTCGATTCGTTCCGCTCGCCGTATTGATGGTGGCCGGCGGGCTGGTGCTCGCTCAACCGCCAGCGAAAAAAGAGCCAGCCCCCAAGGCGAAAGCGCCGGCGGCCGGCGGCCTGGAAGACACGCTCGACAAAGCCCTGCGCAATAGCGCGGACATCAAGGTGGCCGAGGCCAAGGTCCGCGACGCCGAAGCGCAACTGAACCAGGTGCGACATCAAGTGTTGACCAAGGTGACGGCCCTCCACAACGACTTGACCATCGCCAAGCGGATGCTGGAACTGGCGGAAGTCAATTTGGCTCAACTCCAAAAGTCCGCTGCGAATGCTGATATCATGGCGATGTTGACGGCCAAGGTTACTGTCGAAAAGCAGCGTGGCGAAGTCGAGAAGCTCGACGCGGAATTGAAGTCGCTGCGTGGCGAGTTCGCGGTCAAGAACCTGGCGGCGCTGCTCGGCGGCGATCTCGTCGGCGGTGACGATCTGGCGGTACGGGCCTGGTTGCGGGCGGGCAAGATGCCGATCGCCGAGGAGGCCCCGAGGCCCGCGGAGATTCATGCCACGATGGCCGAGCGGATCAGCAAGTTCCTCGACACCGAAATCGAATGGAGCAACAAGAGCCCGACCATTGCAAAAATTGTTGCCGAGCCCGAACTTCCACTTGAAGAAGTAGTCAACGCCCTACGAACCGCCACCGATACGGAAGTGCCAACCCGCCTCGGCGAGAACACCGGCGACTTCCGACTTCGTAATAACTTCAAGGGCAAAATCACGGTCGGTGCCATGTTGCAGGCACTCGAAGACAGCATGCCGGACTTGAAGATCGTCGTTCGAGACTACGGGATACTCTTCGTGACAGCGCAAGAAGTGCCCGAGGGGGCGATCCGCGTGAAGGATTTCTGGAAGAACATCCCGAAAGTATGACGACGTGCCGAGTGAGGCGACCGAAGTCCGCTTAGGTCGCCGAACTTCAATTGGGCAGGCCACAATCTTAACAGCGAGTTGATCCCGATGTGTGGCTATCGAAGCGGCATCCTGTCGCCACACCTTGGCCCGAGTTCATTTCGCGCCGGCCTTAGAACACGATTCCCGGCCGGTCAACCAAATCCGGCGAAATATCGCATTTTCTCCCTTCCGCTCCACTCCAGACCGGTTACAATCCATTTCTCGACCGACCTTCGCGGGTTGATCGAACCGAATCCGGGTCCCGTCCCGGCGGGCCGGTCCTCCCCTCAACGGGACCGGCCCGATCCTTTTCTGGCACTCCATGCGGACGTTTCGCTCGCTCCGACATCGGAACTACCGCCTTTATTTCTTCGGCCAACTCTTTTCGCTGATTGGTTCCTGGACGCAGATGACCGCGCTCATGTGGCTGGCCCACGAGCGGACCGGGCTCGCCCAGTGGCCGGCCATTCTCGCCGCGGTACAGATCGGCCCAACGTTTTTCCTCGGCCCCTGGGGTGGCATGCTCGCGGATCGCTGGCCGCGCCGACAGCTCATCGCTTGCACCCAGTCGGCCTTTTTGCTCGCGGCCCTCGTGCTGTTCGGCCTATACCTGAGTGACTCGCTTTCGATCGAAGCGATGCTCGCCGTCATGTTCGTGCACGGCGTGATCCAGGCGCTCGACATCCCGGCCCGCCTGGCGTTTATCCCGGGCCTCGTCGGTCGAAACGACCTGGCCAACGCGGTCGCATTGAACTCGCTGCTGTTCAATGTCGCCCGGGCGATCGGCCCGGCGATCGCCGGCGTGCTGCTCGCGACCGGCGGGGCCGAGTGGTGTTTCGCGTTCAACACGTTCAGCTATTTCGCCGTGCTGTTGGCGTTGTTCTTGATGCGCTTGCCGCCGGCCGAACTGAGTACTTCGGCGCGTACGCCAGGGGGCGGTTTCCGCGTCCTCGCGCGTCAACCGGGGATGCTCACGCTCGTACTCTTGGCGGGCCTGGTCGCGATTGGCGGTTGGCCGTTGCTTCCGCTGTTGCCGGCCTACGCGGCGAAGGTACTCGACCTCCGCGAAGGGGGTTACGGCACGCTCCTGAGTGCGGTCGGAATCGGAGCGCTCCTCGCGGCCCTCACCGCCGCGACGATTGGCGGCGACGTGCGCCGAAAAGTCCTACTCGGCGGCGGACTGGTTTTGGTGTGTCTGGCGTTGATCGGCCTGTCGGCTACGCGCGTCCCCTGGGTTGCGACCGGCTGTTGCGGGCTGTTTGGGTTCGGAATGATTCTGTTCTTCGCGACCGGTCAGACGGCGATCCAACTCGGGACGGCCGACGCGGATCGCGGCAAGGTGATGGGCGTATGGGCCATGATGCTCAGCGCCGGCGTGCCGCTGGGCAACCTGGTGTTCGGCCCCGCGGCCGACGCCTTCGACGTGCCAACGGTGCTCGCCTGCCAGGCGGCCGCGATCGCCCTGGCGGCCGGCGTGTTGGCGATTCGACGTGTGTGAGGCGGCCCGCGCTACCAGCGGAAGCCGTTTCTCCCTAGGTCATATCCATCCCGAGTGACCGACGACGCATGTCAATGTTTTGATGCGATCGAGGACGAACGCCAATGCTTCAGCCGAACCGTCGAACCTTCCTTCGAGCCGCCGCCTCGTCCCTCGTAATTGGCACCGGTTGTTCGCGGGAACGAAAGTCGGGCGAGTTCGCCGACCGCACCCTGCGCGTCTTCTGCTACGCGGGCGGACACGAGGAGACGATGCGCCGAGTCTTCGTGCCTACGTTCGAGGCGCAGACGGGCGCGAGCGTCGAACTGTACCCGGGCTGGTGGGACGGGATTGCCAAGCTCAAGGCCGCCCCGGCCAACGACCCGCCGTTCGACCTGATCATCAGCGACGCCACGCAGGGCTATCCGGCCATCAAAGATGGCATGTTCGCTCAACTCAATCTGGAGAACATTCCCAACGTCAAGAATCTCGTCCCGGCGATGCTGGACAACGCCGTCGTCAAGGACCGTTACGGTGTGACGTACCCCGATTCGGTGATGACGCTCGCGTTCAACAAGACGCTGGTCCCGGACACGCCGACGCGCTGGTCCGATTTGTTGCGACCGGCGCTCGCGGGCAAGGTTGGGCTGTACACGGCCTTCTATATGTCGCTCTATACATTCGCTTGCATTCGTGCGGATACCGAGGGCAAGGCGGGCACCGCGCGACGCTTGATCGAGACCGACCTCGACGGTTGCCTGACGTTCGCTCGCGAACACCGGGCACGAATCCGCCCCTGGTGGCCGAACTCGACGGACATGATCATCGCGCTCGCGAACGGCGAGGCGGCCATCGGCAACATGCACAGCCCCGAGTATCTGGCCGCCCTCCGGGAACGGCCAAACCTCGGCGCGGCCGTGCCGAAGACCGACCGGGCGTTCGTGCAAGTCTTCTGGTCGGTCCCGGCCGGCAGTCGCAACCAGGACCTGGCCGAACGCGCGATCAACGCGATCTTCTCGGACGAACTGCAACTCGGCTTCGCCCAGCGCGGCATGGCCACTTCGATCCCGAGCGTGGCCGCGAAAGTCGCCGAGAGCGACCCCCTCTGGGCCGCGCTCAATCCTCACACCGCCGAGCAGTTCGCCGGCCTGAACTACTACCCGTACGAGGCCTATGCCGAACACTGGGACCACATTGCTGACGCGTGGGAACGAACAGTGCTGCGAGCGGGGTGAGGGGCAAGCGAATACTGCTAAGAGAATTGGGGAAGTCGAATTAAGAACGTGCGTTGATATTGTCCGCTACTTGAGCTTGCGAATCTCGGCCGGCGTGAGGCCGGTGATTTCGGCAATTTCGGCGACGGGCCGTTTGCCTTTCAGCATTCTCCGGGCGATCGTTTCACGAGCTTCTGCTTCGTCTTTCTCTCTGCCTTCATCCTTACCCTCTTTGCCTTCCTGGTGCATTTTTTCGATCTCCGCTTGCGGCGACTTCAGAAAAAAAATTCGCGGCCGCTACTTCAGTTTGCGAATTTGGGCCGGCGTCAGGCCGGTGAACTCGGCGATCTCGGCAACGGGTCGTTTGCCCTTCAGCATCTTCCGGGCGATCGCTTCACTGGCTTCCGACTTGCCTTCTTCGATACCCTCTTCCTTACCTTCCTGGTAGACGCGGGTCTGGCGCATGTCGGTGACCTGGAGCATTTT
>JANLUE010000448.1:0-3057 GCA_031363325.1 Gemmataceae bacterium | reverse complement strand
CGCTGCCGATGCGCTGGTCGGCGGTGAAGGGGGAGTTCCGCAAACAACTGGTCACGCGGCTCGACGCGGAGCTGACGGCCGTGTACTCGGCCATCCCTGGCGAAACCGCCGATGCCCTGCTTCAGGAAAAAGCACGCGTCGAGGAACTGATCGCCGAGGTCCGCGAAGTGCGAACGTGGCTCGACGCCCGTCAGAGCGCGGCCAACGTCTCGGAGCTTTATGGGAATTGAGGGTGCCCGATGGACGCCGACCCCCTGCACGACTTCACCGATCGCGGCCTGCGAAAACTCCTGGCGAAGCCCGACAATCTGCGCGACTTTCTCGCAAACGCCATCCCCGACGAAGCCCCGCGACTCGACGTGGATCGAATGAAGCCGGCCGCGACCGAGTTCCTGGTCGGGAACTTCCGTCGCCGCGTCCCGGATCTATTGTTCGAGATTCCATATCGCACGGCCGACTCCGAAGTCGAATTGCTGGTTTGCCTGCTGCTCGAACACCAGTCGAAGGCCGAATGGCAGGTTCCACTTCGAACGATCGTGTACGCGGCACTCGATTGGGAATGGCAACTCCGCGAATGGGAGCGGCTTGAGGGCACCAAGCCACCCTTCCGATTGCGGCCCGTCCTGCCAATCGTTCTGTACACGGGCGAACGAAAATGGGGGACGGCGGAATCGCTTCGCGACCTGCTCGACCCCGTCGCTCCGTTCCGAACGCACGTGCCGGACTGGCGGCCGATCCTGTGGCAACTGAACGATCGCTCGGCCGACGAGCTCATTCAGAGTGAGGCGGCGTTTCTTCAGTCTCTGGCCATCTTGAAGGCCGACAACCAGGATCTCGCCGAGGCGAAGAACTTGTTCGCCGCCATCTTTCGTCGCCTCGATCCGATCTACGCGCGGAACCACGAACGCTGGTTCGATCTGGTACAATTTCAAATGGGCTGGGCCCACCATCGCCGGCCCATCGCCGAACGGGCCGAGTGGCACGATCTGGCGATTCAAGTTCAGGCGGACGCGCAACGAAAGCGGGAGGTCGAAATGGCGAGCATAACGATCGCACAAGGACTTCGGCAGGAAGGTCGACTGGAAGGTTTGGTTGAAGGCGAAATAACAAGGGCCCGGAAATACCTCGTGCGACAGGGTCGAAAAAGTCTCCGCGAACCCGATGCGATTACGCTCGCAGCACTCGAAGGTGTCACCGATCTCAATCGGCTCGATCGGATGTTCGAAGCGATCGACACTTGCAAGAGCTGGGCCGACGTGCTGTTAATCCAATGACGCGATACGTTGTCGGCGAAGGCGGGAGGTCGAAATGGCGAGCATGACGATCGCGCAAGGACTTCGGCAGGAAGGTGAAATTGCTCGATCCGTGAGGTTTTTGGTGCGACAGGTTCGAAAGAGCCTCCGTGAACCCGATGCGATGACCGTGGTCGCGCTCGAGAGCATCAAGGATGTGGACCGCCTCGAACGAATGTTCGACGCCATTGAGAATTGCAAGAATTGGGGCGAGGTGTTAATGGTCCTGTGATGAGAAGCCAGCCAAACGGTCTGCGGCTGGCCGCTGTGGCGAATGGACTCAATTCATCAGTTCGTGTTGTAGGCCCGCAACTTGCCGCGGGTCACTTCGCGGGTGAACTTGAAGAAGTGCCAGTGCGTCACGCAGCGGTTCATGAACTGCGTGAAGCCGACGATGTCGCGGCGATAGCGCAGGTTCCGCTTCACAAAGTATTTCAAATACACCGCGCCGACGGAGATCAGCGAACGATCGCGGAGCAGCGCGCGGAACAAGGTCCACAGCAGATAGAGCCCGTAGCCCAGCGTGGGTAGTCGTTTCCCCTCGCCAGCTTTCTCGCAAATCGCCGCCCGCCGCTTGAGATACTCGGGATTGTGAAACACGCGGAAATAGCGTTCGAGGTACGACTCGGGCGTGTACAGCCGCTTGACCAATTCCCAGTATCCGGTCCGTAACTCGTCGCGAGTCATCTGCTTGGGCACGAAATTACAATTGGGGTCGTTCGGCACCAGCCGGCCTTCACTCGCCAGTCGCTTGTAGAGCGGCGTGCGCGGGATCGCCTGCAACATGCCGACCATTGCGATCGTGATGCCGTTGCCTTGAATGAACTTGAACTGATCCTCGAAAATGCCGAGGTCGTCGTTGTCGAACCCGACGATGAAGCCCGCGTTGATGTCGAGGCCGGACGTTTGGATCCGCGTCAATTTCGCCTCGAGCGAGTCGCCGCGCACGTTCTGGAACTTCTTCGTTTCCCGCAACGACTCGAGCCTCGGCGTCTCGATGCCGACGAACACGCTGCGGAAATTGGCCCGATACATCAAGTCCATCAACTCGGGATGATCCGCGAGGTTGATGCTCGCCTCGGTCGTCAGGCGAAGCGGGTAGTTGTGCTCCTCCATCCAGGCGACGATCTTTTCGAGCAGGGCCTTCGCCTTCTTCATGTCGCCGATGAAATTGTCGTCCACGATGAACGCGGAGTGAAAGCCGGCCCGCCGCATGTCGTCGAGTTCGGCCACCAACTGGTCGGGGTTCTTGACGCGTGGCTTGCGGCCGTAGATCACGATGATGTCGCAGAACTCGCACTGAAACGGACAACCGCGTGAATATTGAACCGCCCCGGACGCATAGCGATCGACCTTGAGGAGGTCGTAGCGTGGCCGTGGGGCCTTGGTCATGTCGGTCGGTTCGGCTTGCTCGTAACGGGTTCGCGTCGGCCGATCGTTTGCGAAGTCTTCGAGGAATTGCGGCCAGGTCGTCTCGGCCTCGCCGATAAACGTCACATCGCAAATGCCATCGAAGTATTTTTCCTCGACCGAGACGAACGGCCCGCCGACGGCCGTGAACACGCCGAGCTCGCGCAACTTCAGAAGAATCTCGCGCGTCCGTTCCTTCTGGACGATCATCCCCGTCACGCCAACGATGTCGTATTGCTTCATCGACTCCCAGTCGATTTCCTCGACGTTCTCATCGACGA
Organism: Gemmataceae bacterium; assembly: GCA_031363325.1. Taxonomy (GTDB): domain Bacteria; phylum Planctomycetota; class Planctomycetia; order Gemmatales; family Gemmataceae; genus SIAJ01. The sequence goes on along the minus strand of JANLUE010000448.1, from coordinate 74 downwards.
TGCAAACCTGATGGTGACCGCACATGCCAGCCACAGTCGGCAACGAGCCCGAGATCATGGTGCTGCGCTTGTCG
>JANLUE010000435.1:0-2844 GCA_031363325.1 Gemmataceae bacterium | reverse complement strand
GGCGCCGAAGCCCAAGAAGTGACCTCATCAGTGCTGGCGACCTGCAAAAAGCGGAGCCTCAACCCCTTCACCTTCATCAGCCGCGCCCTCCGAGGGCTCCTCGGCACCCTCTTCGGGTCGTAGGGGCGCTAAACAAGTACGGGCGAACTTCCGGGACGTTGATGTGCGGGGCGGGTCGGGGGCCGGGTGCGACCATCACTTCAGAATAGTGGTCAATCCGGTACCGCGCGGGTGAGCGGATGCGCCGGACGGCTCACGGCAGTCCGCCGGCCACCTTCGCCTTGCCGTCCTTCATCGCCACGATCATGCGGGTGACGGGCTTGCCCTCCAGCCCCAGCACGACGACGAACCCGTCCGGACCCATCACCCGTTCCACCACGCCCCACACTTCCGGACTCATCTTCGCCCCAATGCCGTCCTTCACCATCGCGGCCGGAATCACTTCCAGCACGTCTGTCGGGGTCGGGCGGTCGGGGCGGCCCTTGTCCATCAAAGATTTCAGTCTCGTCCGCAACTCGTCGGGGGTCTCCGCCACGTACTCGACGTGGTAGCCCTTGGCCGTGGCCGAATACACGGCGAACGGGGTGGTGGTCAGCTTCATCACCTCGTCGCTGTTGTTCGACTTGACGAGTGCGAGCGAAACATCTCTCGCCCGGCCCTCCGGCGAGCCAGCGCACCCGGACAGAAGCGAGAGACAACCGGCCGCGAGGAGGCGACGCATGGCGAGTTCCCTGAGGAGGAGGCGACCCGGCGGCGGGGTCAAGGTACTTCGCCGGTCGCTCCGTTGCATTCCGCACCGCTCGGCGATTTAACCGCTCCCCGGCCGGCGCGCGGATCCTTCCGCCCGCTATCATGACTCGCGAGCGTTGGATTCCCGGATTTGCGGTCTGTGGAACTCTGCCAATTTGACACGTTTCCCTTCAGCGATGAAGTGGATTATGTCGAATTTAGCTGCTGAGACGGCTTTCAGATCTTGTACGGGTGCACGGCTTGGCAGGAAGTCGCTACGTTCGGCGAATCGCGAACAGGGCCATGTGTTTGGTCCTGATGACGATCGTCTGCGCGGCACCGCTCGTTTGCACTTGCACAGACAATTCAGCCTCTGAACGAATATCGGCCAAATCCGAGTTCCCGGGGCCGGCCGAGAAGCACTGCTGTGCGCGGCACGGCCACGCGCATTCCGTGGCGAACTTGGCAGAACAAGAGTCTCCGAGCGAATGGCCCGACCATCCAGACCCGGACTGTCCCTGTCATGGCGATGCCAAGGTGGTGCTTGATCGACCAAGTCTGGACCGACCCGTTGGCCCGGTTGGGCGTTCATGCCACGACGGGCGACCGGCCGAGCGTACATCACTGGAATTGGACACCGTTACCTTGAGTCGGTTCGTTTTGATAAGTCAGCCTCAAATCACAGGCACGTCCGAACATCCGCCGATCGGCCTGCGCTGTTAGTCATTTCGTCGCGGGTTGCAATCAACTAAACAACTCAAAGTTCAGTCCGCGATTGAACGGACTGACACGGCCGAACGCAAGCCAGGAGAGGAAGATGTTCAAACGGAAACCACTACTCGGGATGAGCCGTAAGTGCACCCTAGTCGCGGGCCTCTTCCTCGTCGGCGCGAACGGGGCACTCGGTCAATCTGTGGCGTCCACGGAGTTTGCATCCGACCGAAAACCGCCGGTGGAGCGGCCCATATCCGTGCGGGTGGTCTCGGGCGCGGACCCAAAGGATGCGCCGCCGGAGGCGAAACAATTGCAGCCCGTCGCCGATCCGGGCCAAGTGTCTCTCGACGAATTGATTCGCGTTGCCCTGGAGAAGAACCCGAGACTAGCGCGGGCGACCTTCGCGATCGACGCGGCTCGTGGTCGTACCCTCCAAGCTGGGCTGTACCCCAACCCCGTGTTGAGTGCCACGGCCGACGAACTCAACGACCGCCAGGGACGCGGTGGAATCATCACCGCTCCGAACTTTAGTCAGGAGATCGTGACCGGCGGCAAACTGAGCCTGAGCCAAGCCGTGGCGGCGAAGGAAATCGATCAGGCGACGCTCGGTGTCCTGGCCGAGCGATATGCCCTCATCGCCGCCGTTCGAGCCGCGTACGCGGACGCTTACATCTTGCAACGGCGTGTGGAGATCCTCGGCGAGTTGGTCAAGCTGGCCGAGCAGTCGGCCACGAACGGAAAGGCACTCTTCGATCGGGGCCTGCTCGCCGAGCTCGACTTCCTGCAATTGGAAATCGAGCAAGAACGGGTGCGGGCCAACCTGGAAGCCGCGCGAAAGGAAGTCCCGCCGGCGCAGCGACGCCTGGCCGCAATCGTGGGCGACCCCCAGATGTCGCTCAAACGACTGGCTTCCTTCTACTCGGCGGACTTGCCGGAATACGACCTGGAGCAGGTTCGCCAAATCGTCGCGGCCACGCACCCGACGATCCGGTCGGCCCGATTGGGCGTGGAGCGCGCTCAAATTGCCGTCCGGCGTGCCGAGGTCGAACGCATTCCCAACGTCACGATCCAGGGCGGCTTCGTTCGCCAAAACCAGAACAAGTCGAACGACTACAGCGTGGGGGTGAGCCTTCCCCTTCCGGTCTGGAACCGCAATCAGGGAAACATCCTGACCGCCCAGGCGGAAGTCGGCGCGGCCTCGCGCGACGTGGGCCGAATCGAGAACGAACTCATCGAGCGGCTCGCCACGACGTACCGCAGTTACGCCGCCGCCAAGGAACTGGCGGATCGGTACGGCCGAACCATCATCCCCAAAGCCGAAAAGAGCTATCAACTTTCGGCCGGCGCGTTCAAGGGCGGACAGTTCGAGTATTTGCGGGTTCTCCAGGCTCAGCGCGCGTT
>JANLUE010000434.1:0-1857 GCA_031363325.1 Gemmataceae bacterium | reverse complement strand
GCTGCCAGTACTCGACCAGATAGTTGCCCTTCCATTCCTTGCTTTCGCCCTTCATCCAGCCGGGCCGCTTCTTGTTCCACACGGCCGGCCAGTAGTATCGGTTGTCCTCGCTCTCGCCGATGAACTTCTGGTAGAGCACGCCGGGGTCCATCCTCAGGAGCGGCATCCGCCAGTCGGCGGCCACGACCTTGGCGCACAAGCTCTTGCCGCAACCCTGAACGCCGAGCAACAGGAGGCCGCGCGGCGGGTCGAGCCCGAACGCGCGGGCCTTCGCCGACAAACCGTCGCGTCGCTTGGCGAGCCAGGACTTGAGGTTGGTTAGGCCCCCGATCTCGTCCGGAGCGAAGTTGACGCTGACCGCTTCGAGGCACCCGGCCGACTGCAACAGGTTTCGCTTGCCCTCCACGATGCGCGGCAAGTCGTCGGCTGTCAGGGCCTCATCGTCGTGAATCGCCGCGGCCACCACGCGCGACGCTTCATCGACCGTTAGGCCGCGCAACGTCTGGGCGAGTTGCTCGAACTCCGGCTTGGTGAGCGTCGTCTTGATCTCGCCGAAGCTGGCGGTCCGAATGCGGCGATAGGTGTCGCGGACGACTTGTTCCAACTCGGCCGCGTCCGGCAGGGGCATGTGCAGCGGCACGGCCAAGCGGCGAATCGCATCGGGAAGCGGTGCCCCTTCGAGCAAAACGAGGCATACACCGGTTCGATCGATCAGGTCGCGGAGTTGTCGATGGACGACCGGGTCTTTGCAATGTGGCCCAAGGTCCTTGAACAGGTAAAGCTCCGCCTCGCCCTTGTTGTCGAGGACGTAGTCGAGGGCCGCCGTCGCCTTGCCTCGGGCGACCCCAGTCTCGGCCGAGTCGGGCCGCGTGCGAACGAGGCCGGTCGTCACGCTCCATTCGAACAGCGAGCGGCCGAGTTCGTCGGCCGCCTTGCGCACGATCTCGGCCGCGCGATTCTCGTCGCGCGTCTCGATGGCGACGATCGTGTTTCCCGATCGAATCAGGAGCTTCAGTTGTTCGAACATGGCCGGACCTCGAACGATCACTTTCGGCCCAAGATATCACCGTCCTCAATCCATACGACCTGGACCCGGCGGCCAGTGTCGCCGGGGGTTCACTGGCCGACGGACATCGCTCCACACGGCCCGCTCAGCGATGAGGCGTCATTTTTCCGCGTTTGCCCATCCCCATCTCGTCAATAACTTGCCCGCGTGCGTAAAGTCGGGCAGGAAGTAGTCCGGCTTCGCGGCCCGGAGTTCGGCGTGCGAGTGCCAGCCGGTCGCCACGATGACGGCCTTCGCGCCGATCGCGCGCGCACATTGCACATCGAGCGGCGTGTCGCCGATCACCCACACGTCGGCCGGCTCGACGCGCTTGCCGACGTACGATTCGGCCTGGCGCAGGGCGTGTCGCGCCACGTCGTCCCGATCGCTCAGGCCATCGGCGAAGCCACCGAAGGCGAAGTACTCCCACAATCCGAAATGGCGAAGCTTGATCTCCGCGCCGGCCGCCACGTTCCCCGTGAGCAGGCCAACGACCGCCCCTTCGCGCTGGCGTCGCAGCGCCTCGAGCACGCCGGGTAGCACCTCGCCGCCGCGCTTCCGCAATGTGTCGGGCAGTTGGGCCAGGTACGCGTTCTTCAATCGTTCGACGTTCGCGGCCGACGGCTCGATGCCGTGCAGCGCGAGCAAGTCGCGCGCGATGCTCGGATCGGTTCGGCCGCTGTATGACACGCGATCGAGCACTTCGCCAACGCCGAACTCAACCTGGAGCCCTTGCTCCATCGCGAGCTTGCCGGCCCCGCCCGAACGGATCAAGGTGCCATCAATGTCGAAGAGGAGTACGCGCATCGGAT